>CAZNSF010000058.1:0-8855 GCA_964575565.1 uncultured Verrucomicrobiota bacterium
GCTTAATTTAAAACCTGTTTCGTAAAACCTCGCCGAGCAGGCAACGTTTTCTTAGTTTTGTAATAATTTCCATTTCTTTTTGATAAAAGTCATAAACGATGTCGCCTAATGATTATCATATTCCCCCTTCTCTGAATAATGTATTAGATTTTTCAATTCCTTCATTCAAATCAGGAAATCTTGTGGTCTCTGAATAAAAATAGCTGTGTTGAAGTTTGGCTCTTCATTCGAAGTTGCCCTACAGAGAGAGTTATGCTACAGTTCGGGCATGGATGAACACGAGCAGATTGTCATCGATCCAAAGATTTGTCATGGTAAACCTGTGATTCGGGGGACGCGATTGCCTGTTTCTATTGTAGTCGGCGGCCTTGCCGGTGGAATGACTTTTGAAGATGTGCAGCGCGAGTATGGTATCAGCATCGCTGATATCCGCGCAGCATTAAAATTTGCAGGCGAATTAGTGGAACAAGAGCAGCATCACCCCTTACCAATCTAATAGGAAGTCAAGGTTGCATGCACTTTCTGGTCGACGCAAATTTACCACTCTCTACCGCGTCTTTAATTCAACGTTGTGGTTGCCAGGCAACGGATGTGCGCGAAGCGAAAATGGGAATGGCCGAAGACTCTGTGATTGCCCAGTATGCACGCGAACAAGGTTTCTGTTTGATTACACGCGATAAGGATTTTGGTGATATCCGGAATTATCCTCCCGCTGATTATGCCGGAATTGTAATATTGGAATTGCCAGATGATACCATAGCTGTAGACATCTTGAAACTGATCGAATCTTTTCTCTATCACAAAGAGTGGTTGGAACAATTACCCGGCCGATTGGCAATTGTTGAGTTATGGCGTGTTCGTTTTCGACCATCCTAAACTCATTTTCTCTGATTTAAGATGTCTTATATTTCATTGACCCTTTCAAGCAGCCACCTTCCTTGTTTTTATAGCAACATCAAGGCGGATTTTTCCTTGAGACTCTAGATCTGCTTGGCGCAAATTTTTCTCGCGAACCATTCCTCTAGTAAAGGCTTGAGCAACGGCTTGATTGAGGTGCTCCTGACTTAGATCCCCTTCCGCAACATCAAGAAGAGTTCTTAGCGGCGTCATCAGGCGGTAACCTTCACAAGAAATCCAATCTTTTGAATGGAGCTTCTTTTTATGAAGAATGCAATTTGTTGGAGGGGTCTTTCGAAACTTTGGGGGTACCGTAAGATAAATCTTTGAAGGCATGACATCGCTAAGTTCATGAATCGCTAGTGCGGTTTCATACGATACAACCGCCTGCACTTCTCCCTGTTGATTGCGGCTCCAAAGAGAGAGGCGGATCAAATCGGGGCGTTCAGGCATGGGATAATGGTTTAGGCGATAAATGCCATGTCCTTCTTTAATCCAGTTCTCGCTTTTATTATGAAAATGTTGAAGTCGATAGCCGTAACCAATTTCAAGCGCTTGCCCGGCCGTAAAATACCCCCCTTGTTTTGCGGCAAGTTCCATGAGCTTCTGATGTGATAGGCGACGGTCTTTCATGCATAAAACTTACATTAAATGTAAGGTTTATGCAACAAAACAAACTAAAACGCAGGTACTTAACAAAATTTACCGACGTTTTGTATGGGTTAAAGGGGCCTCATGTAATTGCGAACTTTGTCCGCATTTTACCGTCAGTCGCATAATCTCAAGGGGGAGTACAAATTGTACCCCCCTTTGGAAAGTTCGGGGTCGCGACGACGCATATCTTTAAACCCAGATTTTTCATTGGAAACTGTTTTTGACGGAAACGGTAAACTTTTTTGTTTGATTGGTATTACATCCCCTCGCGGGACGCGAGGGGCTACCACATTCCTAAATCCGGTAGCCCGTCACGTCCCTGTGACGGGTTTATGAAATTCAAATGCAAATTTTGGGTTCACCCTTGATATTTTGTTCCTTAAGCTTTTCGTCCAAACGCGAAAGAGCACGTAAAATATCATCTCTGCTTAGAGACTGCATGTTTTATGCACGGCTCAGAACATTTTCTGATACAAACAAGTTGCGCTTGCGAAAAGGAGGAGGACTTTCTTGAGTAAGAAAATCATTCAACTCCTTATCATCATAAGCGAAACATGGATAAGGCATACTACGTTTTTCCGCCCAAGCAGGGCAAGGCAGTTTAAGCCTTTCAGCCAGTGATTCGGCAACCGCAGCTAATTCAACATCGGCCACATCAGCTTTTTCAAAACGACCTGCCATTTGAGCAGGCTCAACTTCAATTTTTGCATACGCTGAATTAGAGTAAAACTCATCAAGAAAATCCGACAGAAACATGTTAAAATCTGTTTGGGAAGTGCTTTCACGAGCCACTTCCACAAGAGATTGAGGACGTATCCATGCTGCCTTATTCATCTTTAAACTATATACTACCAAAACCTCATTAATTCAATCTATAATGCTTTTCAGACATCAATTCCATCCCGGGTCTCCAGACCAAATTGTCGGCAAATATCCTGTTCGGATAACTTAAAAGAGTAGATAATACGGGTTTTGGAGGGATGGCCTTCCTGGAAAAGGATTCATCCATGCCTCAACCCTCTGAACTTCGCAAAATCGCTTTCATCGGCGATTATCTTCCTCGAAAGTGTGGTATCGCCACATTCACGCACGATGTTTGCGGAGCCGTATCCGGTGTTTATCCGGATCTCCAGTGTTTCGTCGTTCCCGTAAACGATATCAAAGAGGGTTATGAATATCCTCCGGAAGTGCGTTTTGAAATTCAAGAGCAAGATATTGAGTCCTACCAACAAGCAGCGGACTTTCTAAATATCAGCAATGTCGATCTAGTTTGCGTACAACACGAGTTTGGGATCTTTGGCGGACCTAGCGGCAGCCATCTTCTAGCCCTCCTCCGTGAACTCAAAGTTCCAGTTGTCACCACGCTCCACACGGTCTTGCAGAAACCAGATACCACGCAACGCAGAGTGATAGAAGAGTTAATCCAACTCTCAACGCGCGTTGTGGTAATGACCCAGCTTTCTCAAAAACTTTTGCGCGAAATTTATAAAGCTCCCGCTTCTAAAATTGACCTGATTCCGCATGGCATACCGGATATGCCGTTTGTAGATCCAAATTTTTATAAAGATCAGTTTGCTGTGGAGGGTAAGCATGTAATCCTAACCTTCGGGTTGCTCTCTCCAAATAAAGGAATCGAGTACATGCTCAATGCGTTACCTGCGGTTCTCAACGAATTCCCAAATGTGGCCTACATCATCTTGGGCGCTACCCATCCTCATTTGATACGTAATGAGGGAGAAAAATATCGCCTTAGTTTAGAATCGCTTGCCAAAAAACTTAAAGTCCAAAAGAATGTTATTTTTTACGATCGATTTGTTGAGCTGACCGAACTCAAAGAGTTTATTGGCGCGTGCGACCTGTATGTAACACCTTATCTTACAGAAACACAAATTGTCTCAGGCACTCTTTCGTATGCTTTCGGCAACGGTAAGGTTGTGGTTTCGACGCCTTATTGGCATGCCGCTGAATTGCTTGCTGATAATCGAGGAGCGTTAGTGCCCTTTCGTGATTCGAAAGTTCTAGGCCAAACCATTATTGATCTCTTGCGCGATGAGGCTCGTCGGAATTCGATGCGCAAAAACGCGTACATTATGGGCCGCGAGATGGTGTGGAGTAATGTAGGGCATCTCTATATCAAGAGTTTTGAGCAAGCAAGACTCGACCGAGCCGCGGTAACGCGAAAGATTTTTGCGACAAAGACACTCGATCAACAAATCGGTCATCTTCCAGATATTAAACTGGATCATTTGATTCGGATGTCCGACTCAACGGGTCTTCTCCAGCATGCACAATTTAGTGTGCCACACTATGCTGAAGGTTATTGTACCGATGATAATGCTCGCGCACTGATTCTCGCAGTCCTATTGGAGGAGCTTGGAGATGAATCTTCGACTCTCCAGGCCTTAGCCTATCGTTACCTTGCTTTCCTAAACAACGCTTTTGATCAGGAAGGTAAACAGTTTCGTAATTTCATGGCCTTTGCGCGTACTTGGTCGGAGAAAGTGGGTTCCGAAGATTCTCAAGGCCGCGCACTTTGGGCTTTAGGCGTATGCGTCGGTCGCTCAAAAAATACATGTTTTCACACACTGGCAGGCCGTCTTTTTGAGCAGGCGCTTCCCTCGAGCCCAAAATTCACGAGCCCTCGTTCCTGTGCATTTGCGCTCATCGGGATTTACGAATATCTAGAGAGACTTCCCGGGGATCGCTTGGCCAACCAAATTCGCGATACACTCACAACCCGTCTTCTTGAACACTTCAAAGCAAACCGAGAAACCGATTGGATTTGGTTTGAGCAATCGCTGACTTACGAAAATGCCAAGGTGCCTCATGCGCTCATTCTTAGTGGGCGCAAAGGCAATTTAAAGGAAGCGCTGGAGACCGGCCTCGAATCATTGAAATGGCTGATCCAAATTCAGAGCGCATCGGGAGGGTATTTTCGCCCAATTGGATCCAATGGATTTTTCACGCGTGGCGGCGCCCCGTCGCGTTATGATCAGCAGCCCATCGAAGCCCATGCGACCATCTCCGCTTGTCTCGAGGCATTCCGAGCAACCAAAGACAATTATTGGTTTGAACAAGCCAGAAATATTTTTGAATGGTATCTGGGGAGAAACGACCTTGGGCTCGAGCTCTATAATCCCACAACCGGCGGTTGCTGCGATGCACTGCATGTCGATCGCGTGAATCGCAATGAAGGGGCCGAGTCAACCCTAGCTTTTTTACTATCGGTAGCCGAACTTCAACAGATGCAAAACGTGATCTCAGCCTTTAGTAAGCCTTGATTCTAGAACTTCAAGAAAAAGCAGCTGATGAGACCCTCTGACCAAAAAGCCGCTCCTAAGCTCAATCGAACCGGGATCATGCTCTATCCTGATCGCAAGCGGGTGCTCATTCGTCCGTTCATTCCCTCCAACCACAAAAGTGCCGAGCGAAGGATGCAGCGCTTGATGGCTCTCTCCGAAGAGGAGGTTCGAAAGCTGCTGGATGGAGTTTTTCAAGAATTCCAAGGCCGCCATCCCCAACAGATCCAGGAACTTTTGATGAATCAGTACGATAACCTGCCGAATTGGCTCCTCAAAGCACTTACTTCGAGCAACGTCGAAAAGTCCATTTCATCAGATCGCAAGCAATTGATTGCCGCTTATTTTTCAAATGAATATTCACTTGAGGCAGCCGCGCTTTTTAATCCATCGATTGTGCCCCATCCACAACAAGGGGGAAAGGGATTGGATTTTATCTTAAGTCTTCGTGCTACCGGCGAAGGCCATATTTCTTCCATAGAATTTCGATCGGGCCGTGTCGATGACCAGCAAAAAATCACAATCGATCCCCCCACTCGGTACGTCACCACCCCGCAACAAATCAAAAATTTCTCTTACGAAAAATCACTCTTTGAGCGGAAGCTCCAGGAGCTTGGGCAATTTAATGATCGATCCCGCCACATGCTTGGATCATGTGGAGAGACGTTTACTTTTGAGGAATTGAGGCGCTCGCTGCATCTTACCCTTGAGGAATCTGGCTTTGAGGATCCAAATTTCGATCCCGCTGCGCGGGCTATTTTACTTCTGGCTCACTCCAACTATGAGGTGAAGTTTTCATCCAAACAAAATCTCTCCGAGCGCATTCTTTTCCCAAGCTCTCCCACGGAAGTAAACGGGATTGAAGATGCGCGTTTTGTGCAATTCCAGAATGAAGATGGATCGAAAATTTATTACGCGACTTACACCGCGTACGATGGCAAATGCATCCTGCCGCAATTTCTGGAGACACGCGACTTCCTGCACTTCAAATTTAGCACACTGAACGGTCCCGCGGTGCAGAATAAAGGCATGGCTCTATTTCCAAAGAAGATCAAAGGACAATACGCGATGCTTGCGCGTCAGGATGATGAGAATATATTTATCATGTTTTCCGATCACCTCCACTTTTGGTATTCAACCCAAATACTTCTCGAACCATTTTACCCTTGGGAATTTGTTAAAATTGGAAACTGTGGCTCGCCCATTGAAACGGAAGCGGGTTGGTTGGTATTGACCCATGGCGTAGGTGCGATGCGCAAATATTCCATCGGAGCGATCTTGCTAGATCTTCACGATCCAACAAAAGTTATCGGTAGACTCCGAGAACCTCTCATCACACCGGATGAGATAGAGCGCGAAGGTTATGTGCCCAATGTTGTTTACACCTGCGGAGCTCTCGAACATAAAGGAACTTTAATTATTCCCTACGCGATGTCCGACTCTGCAACCAGTGTTGCATCAGTACAGATTGATTCACTTATTTCAGCGATGTCCTGCTCTTCTTAAGTCCTGAGCCGAGTCGAGGTGAGCCATTCGACTTTGAAAAATCTTGGTTAAATCAAAAAGATGTTGATCCAATGATTGTCATTTAAATGATGAAGAAGTCAGTTTTTTTGAACCGTGTGCTAAAATATCTGCAGTCCACTTGTCTCTCGCCCTTTATCAGAAGTCATGGTTTGCTCTGATCTAGATGGATACCCATTCACACATATTTGATGTAATTATTCTCGGAGGTGGGGCCGCCGGCCTCATGTGCGCGATGGAGGCTGCTAAACGCGGCCGTCGTGTAGTGGTACTCGAGTCTAACGATCGTCTAGGAAAAAAAATTCTGATCTCTGGTGGAGGCCGTTGCAATTTTACCAATATCCACGCCACCGCAGAAAATTTTCTTTCGCAACAACCTGATTTCTGTAAGTCAGCCCTTGCACGTTACACGCCACATCATTTCATTGCCTTGGTCGAGCAACACGGCATCGTTTATCACGAGAAAAAACTCGGCCAACTCTTCTGTACCGGAAGTTCAAAAGAAATCGTTCAACTTCTTGAGAAGGAATGCCGCGCAGCGGGAGTCGCCTTCCAACTTGGATGCCGCACAAATGAAGTTCAGCATGGCGAACTCTTCCGAATCGAGAGCAATTTTGGAATGTTCACCGGCCAATCGCTTGTTGTGGCAACGGGAGGTCTCTCTTATCCCCAAATCGGCGCCACCAATCTTGGATACCGTATTGCTCGACAATTTGAACTGGAAGTTACGAAACTACGGCCTGCGCTTGTGCCGCTACTTTGGTCGAAGTCCGAACAAGAATCTTTTGGTCCTCTTAGCGGAATCTCCGTGGATTCCTCTGCGCGCTGTGGAAAAATAAGTTTTCGCGAGAATCTCCTCTTTACCCACCGCGGGCTAAGCGGCCCTGCCATTCTGCAGATTTCTTCTTATTGGAAATCCGGTGATTCCATCGAAATTAATTTGCTACCAAATCTCAATATCTTCGAGTGGCTTAAATCCCATATCAACAGCGCTGCAGAGCTTAGCACGGTGTTAAGCGAAATTCTTCCTCGACGGTTCGTTCAAGTCTGGTGTGAGAAGCAGATGCCATCTCGCCCCATGAAAAATTTTACTCTAACGGAGATTGGTACCATTGCCCAACGCCTTCATGCTTGGAATGTGCAACCTTTGGGAGACGAAGGTTATGCCCGCGCTGAAGTCACGCATGGAGGAGTTGATACACGAGAGCTTTCTTCCCGCACGATGGAAGCGCGGAGGGTACCGGGTCTTTTTTTTATAGGAGAAGTCGTCGATGTAACAGGCTGGCTAGGAGGATACAACTTCCAATGGGCTTGGGCTAGCGGCCATGCTGCAGGCCAAATAGTTTAATAAGATTTGTCACTCGTGCAACGCCACCCGCAGTCCGGTGTTAGTTTCCATATGCATCGGACCGTCCCATCCGCGGTTCGCGGAACGGCTAAAGTGAGCGGGCATACTCCAGGCTCCACCGCGCAAGCACCAGGGTTTACCGCTCCCGGTTCCCGTTGGATCCACCACCGCGTCCTTCTTATAAGGTCCGTATCCATCCTCGCACCATTCCAACATGCTTCCGTGCATATCGTATAAGCCCCACGCGTTTGCCTTCTTCTGCCCTACTGGATGCGTGGTGCGGTCCGAGTTCTTATTGTGCCACACATAATCCTCTAGTTTTTCTATATCATCTCCAAAACACCACTTCCCTTTTTCTCCCGCCCGGCACGCGTATTCCCACTCCGCTTCTGTCGGTAATCCCGCCTTCTTTCCCTTGAGCTGCTCCTTTATTTTCTCATTAAGTTTTTCCAAGAACTCATGGGCATCTCCCCATTTTACCTGATCCACCGGCAGTTTCTCTCCCTTGAAGTGAGATGGATTTATCGCCATCACCGTCTTCCATTGCTCCTGCGCTACCTCCGTCGTCTGCATCCAGTAATCCTTCGTGATTGTCACCTCGTGCGCCGGCTTCTCATTAGCGTTGCCATCCTCGCTTCCCATCATGAACTTTCCTGCCTTAATTCGGATGAACTCCATTTTTATTCCATTTCCAAGATCGATCTCTATCTTCTCCAGCTCTGTTTTCTCCTGTCCTGTGGCCGTCATTCCACCTAGATATACTAGCAGCACTGCTGCAAAGACTATCGCGGAAAATTTATAAATATAATGGTCCCAGACTAATTGTTTATGATCTTTTTGTGACATGATGGATCCTTTTTTAAAAAGCTAGATTAGAAGTGTACAGCAATTATCAACCTTTACAGGGTTAAGCCTTTAACATTTTGTATGTAGAAAGGAAAGTCCAGTTTTGCATAAAAATAATACTGCTTATAGAGCTTCATCAAAATCTAATATTATTTCCGAAGACGATCCAAAAGAAGTCGAGCTGGTTTAAAACCTGGATTAAGCGCTAAAGCGGCCTCTAAATGTTTAATAGCTTCTTTAAGGTGTCCAGTATTCACCAAAATTTTGGCTATGTTGTAATGCGTTTC
>CAZNSF010000059.1:0-3453 GCA_964575565.1 uncultured Verrucomicrobiota bacterium
CATTAGACAGCCATTTACCCGTAAAATCTTAAACATTTTTTCCAGTTTCTAATGCAACGCAATTAAAATTGCCTTTGATCATCAAGTACTTACGGCTTAAATCGGCCAATCTCATTTTCTAATGAAAAATTTGGGTTGAAAGACCTTGTTCACACGTTTTTACCATGCTTGTTTTTTCCTACACATCGCTCGCACTATGATGCCTTTGTCCCTTTGTTCTCCCGCACTCCTCCCTTATTCACTCCCCTTCAGTAACTCATCTTTTATTTCTTGTGACAAAGAGGATTCATTAACCCATTGAGTGGCAGATTTCCTATCCATGTAGATCCATTGTTTGGCGATAGTTTTAAGAGTGGATAGGTAAAGTTGGTCATCCGTAATTTCATCGGCAACTCGAACCATAAACTTTGGTTCAAGAATATCTACACCATCGGTAATAAAAAAAGAAGCAAGAGAATCTTTTGAAGGCCCTGATGGCTGCTTTTTAAGCCACGCATAAACTTTTCGAGGCGTATTACTATCGGAACCTCTTGGGATGTCTCTTACATGGGACGAGATAATTCTTTGAAGAACGGGTTCTCGGGATTCATCTGGTAAAGCTTCCGCAAGAGAAATGGCTTTAGGAAGTTCATTTTCTAGGTCTGCATCACTCACACCTGGATTTCCATCGTTATCTTGTGATGCTTCACGGATGCGATCCCAGATAACTTCCGTGTTAATAGCCTTAAGAATTTTTTGCCGTCTTTCTTCTTCCGGAAAACTTTCAACCCACGCAATAGCAGAATCCTGATCCTTGTGATGCCAACTCATAGCTAAGTCTGTTAAAATTTCTTCCTTGGTGGCATTTTCGGGAAGCGCCTCGGCCCATTGAGAAGCCGCTTGAGGGTCCTTATAGACCCACCCAGAAGAGTAAATTGACTTGTTAGCTGTGTCTTTATCGTGGCCGTCCGGCAATTGCTCGGCCCATTTACAAGCTGCGCCCATATCATCGCTATCTATTAATTTCTCGAGAGTAGATTGAATTGCGTGTGAAGAGGTCCCTTCGTATATCGCGTCCAAAGTCTTTTTATCATCACTTTGTTTCGCCAAGCTTTCTACCATTTGCAAACTTGAGTCGTCTCTCCAGGCCCACATTACAATTTTTTCCATAAGCTTTTCTCGTACTTCCCCTTTCTGAATTCTTTGTAGAATGGAGGAAGCTTCCTGGAGATGTAAATGACTCAAGCCATTGGCCATACCACTCCAAGCGATATCTTTCCCTCGACCTTCCGGTAGTTGGAGAACCCATTCTAGAACCGTTTCGTGGTTTTGTGCCAACCAGCCGGAGATTATCGTGGTCATTAAATTGCATTGGTCGGTCTCAATCATAGCACGATGCGGCAGCGTTTTATTAAGTTTATCTGACAAGAAAGTGGTAAACATACTGCTGTTAAAAACATCTCCTGTAGGAAATGACTGCAATTGATATACCCAATTAGCCGCAGAGAGAGGATCGACCTTAATCCACCGAGAAAAAATAGATTCTTGGAGAAACCCGCGCTGTTCTGCTAACCACCTTCTCCATTCTTTACCGCCCTTTGTGCTAAGGTCTCGTTGAAAGTTTTTGATTTCAGTTTCTGTAGGATCTGGCGCGTTATCAAAAGCCTGCTGGTTTTCGTAATGCTCATATTTAAAATACGAAATAAGGGCTTGTTTTTCAGCTTCTTTAAAATCTTTGTCTGAAAGGCTAATGCCCAATCGTCGCAATGCTTGCCAACGTTCTTGATTATCTAAAAGACCAAGAGCTGCTTCAAGACGCCTCCTTAAATCTCCAATCGAAGTTGGTAATTGAACATCGACTGTTTCAGCTGGGATATCAGAATCTTTTGCTATTTCAACCGGAGAGGCTTTCGCCCTTACTTTGCTGTGGTTATTATACCCCACTACTTTCTTCTTCTCCTGACCCCTCCTAGCCCCCTCTTGGTAAGGGGAGGAATGGGACGGAGCAAAGAAAAGCGCAATGAACTTAAATCCCGCCAACAAAACTAGAAGAGAAAGGATCGCACCCACAATCTTTTTTAACGAGATACCATAAATGATTTCATGCCAAAATTTTGTTATACGTGTAACAAGAGTTTTGTACGCTGTCCAAAATCCAACACTTGCAGGTGTAATATTCATTGCGGCTTGAACGGTTGAAGCAATAAGTGCCTCGGGCACTGTTGCTGTTGCATTTTCTGTTAATAGCGGCACCAAAAGAGTCGCCGAAAGAGTTATTCCGCGGCGAGTAAGGCGATCTCGCAAAAGAGTCCTTGCCCGTTCTAACATTCCCCGAACTTCATCATAGGTAGACCCAAGTTCTTTAGCAGCTTCCTCGTATGTTTTGCTTTGCAAATAACAAAGCGCAACCGGGAAGCGGTATTTTTCTGGCAATTCGAGGAGTTCTTCATCGAGAGCAAGAAGAAGTTTTTCGCGATCTTCTTGGGATTCCTGGGTTGTAAGATTAGGTTCTAACATCTCTATCACCTTCCTTTCATATTCTCGATGCGCAATATTCTTGGATCGCATTTTTAAAGCCGTTCGAAGAGCTGTCCCATGAAGCCAACCGCCGACCGAAACTGGTTTGTGGGCCAAAACCAAGGCCGCTTTCTGGGCAAGGGTGATAAATACCAATTGGAAGGCTTCTTCAGAATCTTGGGTGTTTACCAAAACCCGTTGGCATATCTTATAGACCATGGGACCGTGTTGCTTAACCAGCACCTCAAAGGCGGAGTTCTCCTTGAAGCGCACAAAACGTTCTAAAAGGTTGGCATCCATTTTATTTGATCCTCTATCTAGAATATGCCCTAAAAGCCCCTATCTGCATGAAATTTTTTATAAAAAATGGACTTCTTGCCGCTCTCCGGTGATATAGGAGCAAGCATTTCTTCTACTAACTCATCACTACAAGCTCTAAACTATATCTCTCCTTCTCGTTTATGAACTTTATGCTGGGTGGAACGGTTAATGGCGTTGATATAAGCACGGACAGTAGCCTCAATGACATCCGTAGAAGAGCCCTTCGCAGTAATGATTCGGCCTTTACCAAAATCTACTTTGACAGTTACTTCTGCAATAGCATCTTTACCTTGACTAACAGAACGCAGTTGATAATCGAGGAGTTTACCGCGTTTGCCAGTAATACGATCGATGGTTTTAAGGGATGCATCCACAGGCCCATCGCCAGTACCGGCATCTTGGATAGTTTGGCCTAAAGATTTTTTGTCCATTTTCTTTAAACGCACCGTTGCTGTAGGAACTGTGTGGTTGCCAGAATTCACCGAAAGATAATCCAGTGACCATGCCTCATCTACTCTCGAAATTAATTCATTAACTAATGTGAGGAGATCATCATCGTAAATAAACTTCTTTTTATCGCCAATGGCTTTAAAACGATTAAATACCAATTGTATTTCCTGCACTCCAAGATGATAT
>CAZNSF010000060.1:0-4784 GCA_964575565.1 uncultured Verrucomicrobiota bacterium
CCCCTATACAAACAACGTCTTGACGGCTGCTGGCTGACTGGGCAACGTCCCTGTCCCCTTTCGGGATGGGGTCGTAGCTCAGTTGGTAGAGCACCACAATGGCATTGTGGGGGTCGTGGGTTCGATTCCCATCTGCTCCACCATAAAAGGACACACTGAAAAGTGAAATGGGCTCTTGAATTTGAGATCCCTATTTTTTAAGTCGTTCAATAGCCGATTGTTCAGCTTTCTTCATTTTGGTTTCCAGCTCTAGCTGTTCTTCGATTATAGCTTTTATTCGTTGAGATAATGCATCAGCAGTTTTTTGCACTTCAGGATTTTGGAACTCTAGTAGATCAGTTTCTTCTTTATAACTCCAAGTTCCAAATTGATTTTCGAGCAAATCTAGTAAAGAGGTCCATTTTGAGGCAAACTCCTCATCAGACTCTCTCAATTTTACACTTATATCACGCCGTTCTTTGCCTGATCTAAAGCCAGTTAAAGCACCTTCTAAAGCACGTTGAGGAACATTGCGTTTTTCAAGTTCTGCCTTGTAAAGATTATCAATATTCTTAGTCCATTGTTTATACGCGACGGTCCCGTCTAGAAACTTTTGGGTTTGTTCTTTTGCTTTTGAGATATCTTCTCTTGTTTTTATATTATCAAGATTAAATACTGGGAACACTTCATTAGAAAGAGCCTCCCATTTTTGGTATTCATTAGAGGCAGCAGTAAGGAATGCTGTAGTAGCCTCTATCACTAGCTTGTCTGCTGGCGATGCATCTTCAGCACTTTTTGTAAATAAAGCTTGAGCCTTTTTCATCCTTTTTAAAGGGTCGCCATCGTGAGAAGCAAGTATCTCTGCAGTTTCATTTTTTAATTTCTTTACCTGAACGTTTTCTTGCAGTCGACGTAGGCTGCCAGCGCAATTTCCTAGAAGAGAAAGAGTAACGATAATAAGGAACGCTGCATTTCCAACTAGTTTAGATTTTCGACACACTCGCCAAGAAATCCAACTGATCAATATACCTAGCAAAAATAAACCAACAACAGAGCCAATGCAGTACGAAATGTTGTAACCAGTAGATGATTTTACCGAAAATAAAATAGCCGAACAAAGGGCTAAATATACCCAACAATACCATGAAGGCTTAAATCTTTGAGCCGAGGTATCTATGTTACTAACTTTTATTTCTGTATCAGAGGTCTTTAAAAGCGGAGGCGGCATATTGGTTGGTGCTGGCAAACCAAGAACCTTATACAGAGGAGCCCAATCAGTCTCTCCCTCCTGTTGAGCAAGATCAGAAAGGCATAATTGTCCTCCTTGTACATAGGCTTTAGCCTCCTCAAGGGAGTAAGGTCCAAATTGTTGCCCATCTCTTGTGATATAGATCATCGCTTCCTCTTATTTTAGTAGTTCAAATTGTATTCTTTACTCAAATGGTTAGATGATCGTTACTTCATTTTTTGCCAGCTTTAATATTCGCATCAGCGACCAGAGCGGCGAGTGTTTCTTAAGTCGCTAGTAATTTCCAAAAAGCTTCTGGCTTTCGCTGAACAATATCCAACAATCTTAACGCTGTGCCTGTGGGATGCCTGCGTCCTTTTTCCCAAGAAATCTCTGTATTTGTGGGAACATTGAGCAGTGAGGCAAATACGGATTGACTAAGCTTTAGGCGTTCACGAATCGCTCGAATATCCCGTGGCTTTAAAGATTTCACAGGGGCAGGCAAAATCATCTTCGTGTTTCGCATAGTGAGTTTTTGTTTGCCAGCAACATGGTCACGAACTTGTTCAATACTGTGAATAAGATCGATCGCATTGAATTCAATCTCTTTGTTTTTCATGGTTTGTATTCTTGTTTGATGGTTTCTACCGCTGTCCTTAATAACTTGAGTTCATCGTGGGTTCCACTCGAGTGAGGAATGATCGCACCTTTGTTCGGATTTCGTAAAAGTCCCTCTTGAAACTGTCGGTAGGTATCATCATCGGCTATCTCTGTGATTTGTTTAGTGAAATACCCCGTGCTCCCGCACGGGGCTTCTTTATAAAAGAAAAAAAATCATACCACTGCGCCGAAGCCCGCCTTCGTTCGCTATAGCGAACTTCGGCGAGGCTCGTCCTCGCCATTCACCCCCGTGCTCTCGCACGAGGCTTTCCGGCGGAGGCGAGTAAAAAGCGGTGATTCAATAAACGTCACTATTTGACTATATCACAAAGTCATAGAGTGTCAATAAGTACATCTTTACAGTCAATAAATGGACGAAACTCGTCATAGCTGCGGTTCGCTCGAAAGACGGCTAAGTAACAATCACTTCAATTTTTTCGCCGGCCTTGATATTTGCATCAACAGCTAGAGTAATCATGAGACGTTTGTCAGTAATTGTGTATGTTGTTTCAGCGATCTTCCCACTGACCATTACGTGTACCGTTTTGGGGAGAAATTTATCATCAATAACTAATACCAGTGTTTTCAATCGCAACTTACCCCATTGGAGTTGAATTTCGAATTTCGAATTTTGGGGTTCAAATTTCTGTGTGTATGTACCCCAACCTTCTGCGCTTGTAAATGCAGTGCGGAAGTTTTCTGGTTTCAATCTCGGCGCAAACCCAAGATGCCCCTTTGGCCCATGATATTCGAAGCCACAGACTGCAAGAAAAACTCCATAACTAGCCATTGCACGGGCATAATGATCGCCGCACTCTAACTCGTTCCACGGGTTACGGCGCGAGGCATGGTAGCGATCATGGATAGCACGGGTAATAGCCAATCCTTCTTGTAACATACCTTCCCGGATCATGTGTCCGGTAACTTGATACTCGAAACCAGTCCAACATTCGTTGAAATATCCTGTCACCCAATCATCGCCCTTACCGCTGGCTTTCTTATGATCCCAATCTTTTTGAGGGAAAGTGCACAAAAGCATCCCCCCTTCACCAGCCATCGCAAACCAACGCCCAGACTGATGATTCTCACGATAGGGACCCACATCAGGCGTAAAATTATATTTCCACAAAGCGCGTAATGCCGATTGTGTTTCTTTTTCCGGCAATACACGCCCGAGGTTTACTTGGAACGCCCAGCTTTGACCGAATACTTGATCATTTTCGCAGCCGCTACCGGAATTAATTGCTTCGGGATGCTGTGGATCGAGTTTATTGATAAAGTACTCGCCATTAAAAAGTCGCTCGACAATGTTTTTAGTGCCATGCTCAGCGATAGTGCGGCAACGTTCGGCAAAATCGTTTTCTCCCATTTCCAACGCCATTTGCTCGCCAGCGCGAACCGCTGCAACATAGAGAGAACTTAGCCAACTAATTTCGCCATACCATGCATGGTCAAGTGTATTCCATTGCGCGCCTTCTAGCACACCATCATTATTCCCATCCATTTGAAATAATGGTTCAAGCGCTTTCTTGATCTTGGACCAATTGCGTTTGAGAAAAGCGTTGTCCGCCGATATCTGATGTTCACGATAGGTACGTAGAATTATTCCCGCTTGACCATCAACTGCCAATCTACGGTCAAATTCCCCTCGGAAACCAATCACGCCATCTTTAGGATTAAAAGCTAAACCAAAATCCACATGTTCCCGGGTATCGCGTTCTAATTCTGGAAAAAGCCGTGCTGCTGCTTGGGCATAGTGCCAAACATGCGTGCATGTGCCTTCGCAACAACCCACACCTTCCCATGCCCAGAACCGTCCGGAACTAAACCGGTAACAAGTAGAAGTAGCAAGGATAGATGTGTTTAAAAATGTGCGATCAAGAAACCAATAGGGCAACGTGGAGTCGTACCATGTATCACGCCACAACCGTGTCTGTGATGTGAGCCGCTTCAAGTTATCGGCAACATACTGTGCCACTGCCATTGCTGAATCAAATTTAGAGGCATAGTAGCGACCAACCTTGCCTAGTAGTTCTGGAGGCTTTGTATCTCGTAACTCAAGATTAGGGAAATGCCATGTCAGCACAAACGTTACTGTGGTGGATTGGTTTGGCGCAAGCCGCAGCTTACGGCTAAGTTCGCCAACAAGCTTTTCACTAAGCAAAGCGGCCGTGTCGCCGCTGGTACGCTCTGCTGGTTCACCTAATAGCGCCAAACCCATGGTCCCAAAATCGACAATTTCTTCTAGCTTATCCGCTACTGGCTGCTTATTGCTAAAAATAATTTTGCCCACACCAATATAACCTCGCCCTTCTACCTTAGCATCTACAATTTCAATAAACGCTTCTTTGCCCTTGAAGGCACGAACATCAAAACCATCTAGGGTCATACGATTACTATTAAGACCAGTAGCGGAGCATACCGCCTTGCCATCTATAACTAGATTTAAACACGTTTTCCCCTCATACGCATCGCCATTAATCCAAAAGTTAATGAAGGCTCGCTCAATGACAAAGCGACGGCTGGTAAGTTTGCCCGTTTGCACGAATTTTTCACGGTTATTTTTCCCTGGTGCAGAAGCGTGAGTATTAACAACACGTTCATCACCATTACCAGTGCCATTTTTATAACCAAAAGTCGCTGATCGCTTGACCGGTCCTGTTCCAAACGCTGTGCCCTCAACTTTCCAACCTTCATACGATTCTTTATTCCAATCCTCAAACACGATATCCGGCTGCATAGGCGTAATTGGCTCATTGGATTTTTCTGCAAAACAATTGAGAAAAGTTAAGCCATTACCTTGAATAATTCGGTTACGGCGTGCGGCTGATAACCAGCGGTGGTGTAAACATACCGCATTTTCCAAGATTCCGATTAACTCGGCTTCGACATTTTTAGTGGATATGTTTTTGAGCGT
>CAZNSF010000061.1:0-6174 GCA_964575565.1 uncultured Verrucomicrobiota bacterium
AACGCGGGAAAATTCCATTACTGCTATTAGGCAAAGAAGAGCAAGAAGATCTTCAACAATTGGGTCTTGATTCTCCACAGGCAAAACAACCTTTGCCATGGTTTTTAAAACCTTTTGGATGGCTTTTCAGAACAAGTATCAAGATAGCGACCGTTATCTTTTGGTTTGTGTTTGTAGCACAAATTTTTATTGCCCAGTTTTTAAATTATCATCCAAAGACCGGTTGGCTTAATCAGCCGTTAGTTCAAGTGCCCTGGTTCCATGATGTGCCGGAGGGGTTAGAGAAAGTACCATGATCATTTAGCCACAAAGAAGCACAATGGACCCGCTTTCCCTTTAAAACTCGACACGGATAAATTTTCATGAGTACATGGTCATTGAGTTGAGTTTGGAAAATATATGAGTAATCAAATGATATACGCAGGGTTTTGGAAACGCCTTTGTGCGGGGATAGTCGATTTTTTTGTGATTGTGCCTTTTATTTTTTTCGACGTATGGCTCGGTTCGTTTTCAAAGGAATGGGCTCTTGTTCTTCTTGTTCCCATGGGGTTTCTTTATGCGACCTACGATATTTTTTTCCATGCACGTTGGGGGCAAACAATTGGGAAAAAAGCTACCGGAATTCGTGTGGTCAGATTAAATGGTGAGCCCATCTCTTGGCATGAAGCATCTCTTCGAAGTTCAGTCGATGTAGTTTTTGCTATTCTCCGCATTGTCTCTACGGGCTTTGCCCTTTCAAATTTTCCTGATGCTCAATACTTAAGTTTAGGGTGGATGGAGCGACAAAGTAAAATTGTTGAACTTTCACCCTCATGGCTTCATTGGGTTGACTGGGTTAGCCATATTTGGGTATGGAGCGAAGTCATTACGCTCTTATTTAATAAGAAAAAACGTGCGATTCATGATTTTATAGCGGGCACGGTAGTTATTCATACTAAGGAACAGCGGCAGCCAACGAATTGCCAGGCCGCATGAAAAGTGAATGATCTCTTCAATTTTATATGGCATATAGAAAATCTTCTTGTGAAGACGTCCATATTATGTAGTGGTATCAATAACTTTTCACACAGGCTCTAACTTAAGCCGATGGCCGGGGTGGCTGCACCTGCAAGAGCGCCTGTACAGGAAGAGCCGGCGCCAGCAGTGCAACCAAAACAGTGGTTATCGGTCATGATCAATCGGCCTTCTAATTTCGCAGGATCGATATCCCATAAAAAAAGATCCCTACCATTTTCCCATTGCATATCGAGCATTTGGTTAAAGTCGCAATCATAAACTTCGCCGCGCCAGCCAATACTTAAGGTATTTCGACACATAAGACCATCCACCGCATGCGGATTAAATGAGTTTACAAGCAAATCCATATATTGACCGTATTGATTGTGATGACGCAAGTAGGCGGCGAAGCGCGCA
This sequence comes from uncultured Verrucomicrobiota bacterium, assembly GCA_964575565.1. Classification (GTDB taxonomy): domain Bacteria; phylum Verrucomicrobiota; class Verrucomicrobiia; order JABWAM01; family JABWAM01; genus CAZNSF01. The sequence continues at coordinate 1,414 of CAZNSF010000061.1, forward strand.
ATAGGCATATTGGTAATGGTATAAAGACGATTAAAAATAATGCCAAAATGTTTTTTTAATTCAGTTTTGTAATCAGTTTCTAATTCTTCTTGTGAAGATGGCAGAAATGGTCCCACAGGATTATAAACGAGGTGGAGCGGTAGTTTTGGATTTATGCCGTAACCAACTTGATTTAAGAGTTGAAGAGCCTGGATACTTTTATCAAAGACTCCATCGCCGCGTTGCGCATCCACATTTTTGGGAGAGTAGCAGGGAAGGGAAGCAATGATTTCAATTTCGTGTTTAGCCAGAAAGTGAATTAAATCTTCATATCCCAGTTCAATTAGAATAGTTAGGTTACAACGATCGATGATATGGCGTGAGGGAGTAAGTGATTTAATTTTTTCGATGAGATAACGAAAATCAGGCATCATTTCTGGCGCGCCGCCCGTGATATCTACGGTGGGGATATCTGTTTGCGCAAGCCAATCGACGATTCGATCGACGGTTTCCCGCGACATGATTTCTTTGCGTTTAGGCCCTGCATCCACATGGCAATGATTGCAGACAAGGTTACACAACTTGCCTACATTGATTTGCAGAATTTCTACCTTGCCACGGCGTAAAGTTAAACCATGAATTCCAAGTTTTTGATCGAAACGATTCATTTAGCAATTTTTGCTATCACAACATGAAGTTGTTTTTGTTGTAGCGAAAGGCCTGGCTTGTTCCGCTGGAACTGGCCCTTGCTTGCCTTTATAGGCCTCTACGATAAGGCCGCGGAATTCGATTCCTTTTACCCGCCTACGCGAAGGCCATGCCCGTGAGGTTATGGATGAAAGCGAGGCGAGGTATCGCGCCGTAGCCTTGGCGAAGGCGGATACGCTTCGGCGTGGTTTCGCCGAAGAAAGTGAAGAGGCCACGGCCGTGAGGCCTTGGAGCTTTACGGTTTGCCATGGTTTTTCATCGCGTTTAAGAACCTGGATGCCATAAAAGCCAGCTTCTTCGAATGCTTTTAAAAATAGATCTTCGCGGAAAGCGCCGGAAATACAGCCGCTCCAAAGTTCAGGATCATTTTGCAATTCAAGAGGCACATCTTCATTGCTGGTAATATCTGAAATTACAGCGCGACCGCCCTTTCGAAGCACGCGAAAGATTTCATGGAATAATTGTTTCTTAGATCTTGGATCTACCAGGTTTAACACACAGTTTGAAACGACCACATCGATAGAGTCTGATGCAATGAGCGGCTCTGTTTGGCGGAGTTGATCGGCAAGGGTTTCCAGTTCTAAATAAGCCTCTGCGGATAGAATCGGTTTCGCAGCAAGTTTTTCATCTAGCTTTTCGAGGTTTAGGGCTAAATCTTGGATGCGGCCCTTGCGAAATTCCACATTTGAATAACCCAATTTTTCGGCGATTGTTTTTTGATATTTGCGAGCGAGCGCAAGCATGTCGTCATTCATATCTACACCAATTACGTGACCGGTGGGACCGACGATTTGCGCAGCAATATAACAGATTTTGCCAGTGCCGCTTCCTAAATCGAGAACTGTTTCGCCAGGGTGAAGGTATTGGGAGGGGTCACCGCAGCCATAATCGCGTTCAACAATTTCGGAAGGAATAATTTCGAGATATGGTTGATGGTATTGGGTAGAGCAACATAAGGATGGTTGTGTTTTCTTAGCAGCAGCTGAATAACGTTGTTTAACAGCTTCTTCGACACGTAAAATAGGTTTGTTTGACATAGCTTCAATCTCCGGTTAAATGATGGTGAAGCTCCACGGCCTCACCGCCGTGGTCTCTTCACTTTCTTTAGCGAAACCACGCCGAAGCGTATCCGCCTTCGCCAAGGCTACGGCGCGATACCTCGCCTCGCTTTCATCCATGACCTTACGGTCATGGCCTTCGCGTAGGCGGGTAAAAGATTGTCAAATTATCTCTTATTCGTAAATGGAAAATGTACCCATTATTTGCTTAATGTTAAAAGCTCCACAAAAGGGACGTGTTAAAACACGGTTGGCGAAGAAAGTGGGGAATACTACGGCATTAGAGATTTATCAACGATTGGTTGAGCATCAATTACGACAACTGCCTCGAAGGTGGCCTAAGCAAATCCATTATACGCCTCGTTCTGCCTTAGCCAAAATGGAGGCATGGCTTGGGAAAGGCTACCATTATATTCCCCAGTGCAATGGAGATTTAGGCAAGCGCATGGTTCATGCGATGAAGGATGCTTTTAAAAATAATGCGAGTTCGGTGATGTTTCTTGGAGGAGACTGTCCTTATATTACAAAAACAGTTTTGGAAGAGGCGAAAGCAGCTTTAGAGAGAGTAGATATTATTTTAGGGCCAGCAAAGGATGGGGGCTATTATTTGATTGGTCTTCGAAGGGTTGAACCAAAATTATTTTGTAATATTGATTGGGGAGAAGCCCAAGTTTTTAGCCAGACCATCCAACGCATTCAATCTTTAGGCTTGAAATATCAAAAGCTTAAGCTTTTGGAAGATGTGGATGATTTACAAACATGGGATCGTGCATGTAGAACTGTATTTAGTTGAACTCGAAAATCTACGTGAATTATAAGATACGGTGAAGTTATGAATCAATTTTGGCTAGTGAAACAGGAACCATCAGCCTATGGCTGGGCACAATTTGCAAAGGAAGAGTTTACTTCTTGGACTGGTGTAAGAAACTTTCAAGCGCGAAATTTTTTAAGATCTATGAAAAAATGTGATCTCGTCCTTTTTTATCATAGCGGAGATGAAAAACAGGTTGTGGGATTAGCGCGTGTAAAAAGAGAAGCTTATCCTGATCCTACTGCAGAAGAAGATTCCGACCAAAAAGACAAGGGTTGGGTTGCAGTAGATTTAGAAGCCAAACAGTCTTTGAATATACCCGTTACACTCCATACCATAAAGAAGGATCCATCACTCAAAAATATTCTTCTTATCCGCCAATCACGTTTATCGGTAATGCCATTAAAACTTTCCGAATTTCGCAGAATTCTTGGTCTGGCTAAGACTAGATCTATTATTTCTTAAAAGGCCAACCAGATAGGCATTCCATAAACCTTACTGGAAAGGGAGTGTAGCTTTCCACTTGCTTACTTTTTATGAAAATGGTCGACTTTTAAAAGTATGCAACAAATGAATTACAGAAGGTTATCAGCAATAAGATTAACTATCATTATTTTCTTCGTTTGCTTTTTGATGGGTTCCGTTTTGTGTTTTGGTGATTTTAAGCTTCCTAAGAAAGTTTATACGATTGATAAATTGGAAGATGCTAAAAAAGAAGCAAAGGAAAAGAAATGGCCGCTCACTTTTTTGTATTCTAACGTGGATACCGATTCAGGGTTATGTGCAGATTTTAGTTTGGCGGCCATTAGAGAATTTAGTACTAAGACAGTGGTCGTTTATTTTTCGTTTAAGGAAAGAGCTTCCGTTCCTAAAAATGTGATGGAAGCATTATCAACGCCAGAATCAGGAAAATTTATCCCTAAACTGGGGTTTTTCGATGAAAGTGCTGAAAAGCTTATTGCTATTCTACCTTACGAAACGATGTCGAAAAATCAGTTTAAGGCTTTTTCAGATGTTAAGAAAAAGTTACGTGAAAGCGCTGAAGTAAAGTAATCCTCTATATTTGCTGATAAACGGGGCGTTCCGCAGCAGTTTGATCACCTCCTGGATAAAGTTTGCGGTATTGTACAGCTTGCAAAGCAACAATGGCGGCAGTACCTAAAATTTCGTCTACCGAACATCCACGGGCGAGGTCGCTGGCAGGTTTGCTAAGACCATTCAGAATAGGGCCGTAGAGAGTAACATTCGCAAGGCGTTGTATGAGCTTCGAGCAGATGTTACCGGAATTAAGATCTGGAAAAATCAATACCGTTGCTTTGCCTGCTACACTTCCGGAGGCGGAGTGGCTTTTAGCAATTTCAGGAACCAATGCAGCATCAGCTTGTAGCTCGCCATCAAAATCTGCTTCAATCTGTTTTAGGCCAGCCTTTTGACGTGCCAGCGCAACGGCTGCGATAATTTTTTCCTGGGTGCGATGGCGTGCAGTGCCTTTGGTTGAGTAAGAAAGAAAAGCTACGCGTGGCGTAACACCATGTAATTGACGCGCTAATTTTGCAGTGACTAAGGCAATATCTGTTAATTGATCTACGGAAGGATCTGGGACAACACTGCAATCAGCAAGATAGAGGACATTATTTTCGCCGAACGATCTATCTTTTAACTGAATTACGCTACAACTCGAGGCTGTTTTCATGCCTGGTTCCAAGTGAATGGCTTGGAAAAGAGGACGCAAAATGGCGCCTGTTGTAGTTTCTGCTCCTGCAACAAGAGCATCGGCGCTTCCCTGATGCAACATCATGGTCGCAAAGTAAATAGGCTGTTTTACAGCATTGATCGCTTCGTATTTATTTAAGCCTTTTTCACGGCGAAGCTGGATGAATGTTTCTGCGTAATTCTCAAGATCATCGGCTTTAACGGGGTCGATAATTTTTACGCGCTTTAAGTCTAATTTCAGCGCTTCAGCCTGTCTTTGGATAATAGATTTAGACCCCAATAAAATAGCAGCGCCTAATTTTGCGTTATAATATTCTACAGCAGCACGGATCACACGATCGTCCGTGCCTTCTGGGAAAACAACTCTTTTTGGATGAGGGCGCAGTTTTTCAAAAATGGATTCAATAAAACTCATACTTAGAATCAAATCCTACCAGGAATAAACTATTACCCACAAGCGATTTTATAATACCTTTTTGTGATATTTTTTTA
>CAZNSF010000062.1:0-6605 GCA_964575565.1 uncultured Verrucomicrobiota bacterium
CACCAGATTGGGCAAAGAAACATCATATTCAATACACAAGCTTTGATACTTTGTTAGAAACAAGCGATATCATCTCATTACATTTGCCGCTACTTCCACAAACGGTTCATTTACTGAATCGCAAAACTTTTTTCAAAATGAAGCAAGGAGTTTTTCTTATCAATACCAGCCGCGGTAAATTGATTGATACCGCGGCGCTTATCGAAGCTCTTAAAGAAGGTCATTTAGGCGGAGTAGCTCTTGATGTTTATGAAGAAGAAGAGGGAATTTTTTTTGAAGATCTTTCCGATAAAGTTTTGCAAGATGATGAATTATCTAGGTTGCTGACATTCCCCAACGTACTGGTTACGGCTCATCAAGCGTTTTTAACCGATAAAGCATTAACTGAAATTGCTCGGATAACGGTAGAAAATGTTTTAGGATGGGAAGCCGGTAAACCCTTCTTGGAAGGCACTTCACTATGAAAAAGCCAACCACAGCAAGCAGCGCAGAGGTGTCATCCTAATTGACAAATGGGAAAGCTTCAATTTTTTAAAGCGAACGCCAACCTTGACGAATCATATGGACAGCAATGGCCGCGAGAAGGAGGGAGATAATTTTCGAAATGGCTCGTAATCCAGTAATCCCAATCCATAACGCCAATTTTTCGGCAAAACGAAATGCAATAACTAATAAACCTAAATTCATGAGAAGCCCTGCAAAAGTAAAAGGAAGACCTACCGAATCTATTAAAATAAGAAGAGTCGTTAGCGTCGCCGGGCCCGCAATGAGAGGCAATCCCAGAGGAACAACTCCAAAATCATCTCTCAAAGGGAGTGCTTTTTCGTTGGCGCTTAAAAGATCGGTTGCAGCGATGCCTAGCAAGATGAGTCCACCACCAATTTGAAAATCCGAAACGCTGATTCCTAAAAGACGAAAGGTGAGTTTGCCGAGGAACATAAAACCGATGATAATTACGGTAGCGGTACAAATAGCTTGGTAAGCAATTTTTTGGCGTTGGGATGGTTTAAGACTTTTGGTCATTCCCAAGAAAAAAGGGATTAAACCAATCGGATCCATCGCCACAAAAAGAGGAATCACTGCTAAAGGCAATGTTTCGAGACATGAATTCATTGGAATGGAGAAAAATGAAGGATTTAGAATTTTATCTACAAGTTTCGGACTGCACTGTTTTCCTCCTTACCAAGGAGGAATGAAAGGAGGTTTCAAAGACAACCTCCCCCACCCCCTTCTTATTAAGGAGGGGAGAATTTACTGCGAAATTTTTCAAACTACTTTGCCGATGGTGTTAAAGATTTACTCGAAAAGGTAAAAGGTGTTTCTACTACTCCATCAGCAGTAACAGTTACTTTCTTTTGTTGCACGCCAAGATTTTCGTGCCAGACCTCGATGGTGTATTCGCCTGGAGGAACATCTTTAAATTCAAAAGCACCTGTTGGGTCTGTGACTACATAATAATTATGTTCGGCAACAACGATATATCCACGCATCCAAGCATGGCCGGCATCACAACGAAGTTTAACTCGGCCAGGTTTTTTTGTTAAATCCACCGGAATTTTCATCCCTTTAACGGGCACTGCAACATTAAAAACATCGCTGCCATCTTCACTAAATCCATGGGCATTATGCAAAACGGTGTCGCTGCTGGTAATGATGAGTTTAGAACCTAACGGAATAATTTGTACATGCGGTTCAAATTGGCACTGAGTCTGGTCCAGTAATCCATCGGCAGGTTTTGTTGGAGGCAATTTCTTTTTTGGATCAATCAATTTTACCACCGCAAAACGAATTCCACCGGAAGCATCGGCAATAACTTTGGCAACCTCCTGATGGGTTCCACAAACAGTAACATCGCTTGTAACTTCTTTTTTTTCTGGCGGCGGCGGCGTTCCTTCAAAAACAACTTTCCCTTTGATTGTGCCGGCTAAGGAAAAGGTTGATCCTATCAATAACATGATGCCTGCCACAAGCCAGCTGCCTACTTTATGGAGATAGATAAAATTAGTTTTCATGATTTTTTTGCTTTTGTTTTTTTCCAAGTTTTTGAGACGCCTCATAATCTGCAATAAGCTGTTTTTCAGCCTGTAACCAATGCCCTATATCGCAGCCATGAACATAACCCTCCTGTTCCCAAATGAGATAGGCGCACAAAGCAACTTCTTCGTGAGTGGGCTTCATCAAGTTCTTTTATATGAATGATTATTTCCCCTTTTGCTTTTCTGAATCAAGCTTTCTATACACATCTGGGTTTGCTTCCCCATCCACATGGAGAGTTCCTATGGCCCCTTTATTAATTCGGAAAATACTGTGGTCTACAATTGTAAAGTCGCCCGGAACATCCAGTTTTACTTCAACAGTAGATGCCGCTCCCGCTGGAATGAGTGTAGTTTGAATGTTTTTTTCGGCATTAGAGAGGCTTCCTTCGCGATAAACAACGTCGAAAATTTCTCCAATTAAATGAAAAGAAGAAATAAGGTTCGGCCCGATATTGCCCACATAAAGGCGAACCGTTTCGCCAGTTTTTGCTTTTAACGCATGGTCACCCGTAATGGCGCCAACTTTGCCATTAAACACCACAAAGCTGGGATGTTCATCCAGTCCGTTTTTAGAAGAAAAAGAGATCACTCCATTTTTATCGGGTGAACCCTCCGTATAAAATTCGCTTTGAAGAATAAAATATTCTCGATCTACTTTTAGGAGACCATTTTTAGGCTCAACTAGAATAAGACCATAAAGTCCTTTTGCAATGTGAACTGGAATAGGTGGAGCGGCACAGTGATAAATATAAAGACCCGGATTCATCATCTTAGCTACCACGGCTGATTCCTTGCCAGGTTCTGTTAAAAGCCAGCAAGCTGCTCCGCAAGGACCTGTAACGGCATGGAAATCAACAGTATGACTGGTGCCGCTTGTCGGATCATTTTTAAAATGGAATTCCATCTCATCTCCTTCGCGTACACGGATAAAAGGCCCCGGCACCTGCCCGTTATATCCCCAAAGCTCGTATTTAAGACCTGGAGCAATTTCTCCAATAAATTCTTTAACATCCATTTTTACAACTACATGCGCAGGAGATTTTCGCGTAATCGGCGGCGGCACATTAGGCGCAGGAGTAAGCTCTGCTTGGATTACTGGCAGCTTTTCTGCGGCAAGAGCATGGCCAAAGCTGCTTAAGAACAGAGTTAAGATTCCAGCCATAAGGCGAAATCCGGTATAGGGTGAGTATGCTTTTTTCATAGGTTTTATGGTTTCTACTTGCTCACCGAATATTTGATAAATCCGGGATCTTTTTTAAGGTCAGACTCTAAATTTTTAAATTCCGCGAGCATTTCGTTTTTTGTCCAGTGGCAACAATCGCAGGTGGATTCCGAATTATTCCGAAGTGCTGTATGAAATGCTCGGTTAATATTCTGGCGAACAGATAACCACTGATTTTCGGAAACTTGAAGATACTCTTGAAGTGCCTTTACAACTATTTCTTCGCCAACAAGCAAAATATGGACCTCATTTTTTGCAGCATCCAAAGGAATAGGGGAAGATGGTAAAGGGGGCATATTCATCGGGCCGCTGTTTAAAATGCTTAGGATTTCATCAAAAAATTGATCCAGAGCTCGATGAATATCATTATCGATTTGGAATAGAAAAAATCGTTCTCTTGGATTTAAAAGTTCAGCCCATCGGTGAATTATTTCATCATGGTGCTTTTGTAAACATGTTTGGATCAATGGATGGTGAATCATAAATTCCTTAGTAGATTTGTTGTGTTGAATGGCATGTTTGGGCAAGACGCCGGCTAATTTTCGAAAGGGGTTTAAGACAATGATCACAATACATCTCTGCATAAGCCTGGGTAAGTGTATGGAAGGCGCGGTTAATATCTTCGAAGAAAACAACCGACTCTACAGTGGAAAAGGCATGTCTTCCGATACCATTCGACAAAAGGTCTTCTCTTAAAACTTCCTCACCCGAGATAAGTATTTCTAAAAGATCGGATAATTTTAAACGAAATCCCTCTGGTGAACGATCCTGAAATTTTTTCGCAAAATGACCTGTGACAGTAATATTTGCTTCTTGAAGCAAAGAAATAAGATCATTGTAAAATTCGCGGATAAAGGGAAAAGACTCCCCACTCATTCGTATTCCTAGGCGCGATACATTAGTGATAAACTGGGAATTCCATTCATCCAAAATAAAAGATTCGTTGTTTTTAAGATAATCAATGAGTTTTTTATTCATGCCCTGCAATGTAATCGAGACATCGAGAAGTCACTCCACGCATCTTGGCAACTTCTTTGCATTTTTTGTTCGGCACCTCATGGAGATAGAGATAAAAGTTCGAAGATTTGCTGCCTCGACAAGCTTCTACAAGAGAAATGTTAGCCACTTAAAAGGCGTGTTTTTAAGAGGCCGTAGCGATGTGCTGTTTTATGGTTACTCACTGCCATAGATAAAGCCTTGGTAGACCCTACAAGCACGACCAATTTTTTGCCGCGAGTAACGGCTGTATAAATGAGATTACGCTGAAGCATGATATAATGCTGTGTCAGCACAGGAATGACTACTGCAGGATATTCGCTCCCTTGCGATTTATGGATGGAGATGGCGTATGCGGTGAGAAGTTCATCTAGATCACTAAAATCGTATTCAACTTCTCGATCATCTATCATCACACACATCTTTTGATCTTCTCGAGAAATGGAAAGGACACGGCCTAAATCACCATTAAAGACATCCTTATCGTAGTTATTTTTAATTTGCATCACTTTATCGCCCACTCGGTAAAGACGGCCAAAGCGTTCGATCTCTTGTGTTTCGCCTTCGCGATCTAAACGAAAACCACGTTCTTTTTTTGGATTAAGCGCTTTTTGAAGTTGGCGATTCAGATTTTCCACGCCGCAAGTTCCTCGATGCATGGGTGCCATTACTTGGATATCGTCAATAGAGTTTAGACTAAAGATTTCCGGTATTTCTTGAGAGCAGAGCTCAACGATGCGTTGAATAGCTGCTTCCGGTGTTTCTGCGGGGAGCAAGTAGAAATCTACAGAGGAAGATAATTTGCAAGAAGTTGATTTTTTTTGTGCAGAGGAAAGTTTTTCGATCTTTTCGAGGGATATTTCTGGATCTTCCTCTTCAGAGGGATAGCTCAAGGCATTTTCCGGCATCTGGCCCTGGTTTACTCGGTGAGCATTGACAATAATCTGGCTATCGCGATGCTGCCGAAAAATTTGGGTGAGGCAGATGACCTTCGCAATTTTGGATTCGATAATATCGCCCAAGACATTGCCTGGCCCTACCGATGGCAATTGGTCGACATCGCCTACTAAAATTACCGAAGCGCTATTCGGAATGGCTCGGAGTAAACTGTAAGCCAAAGACACATCGAGCATCGATGTTTCATCAACTACCAATAAATCGACTTCCAAAAGATGGTTTTGATTATAGACAAAGGAGTGGCTCGAGGGCTCATATTTTAAAAGTCGATGGATCGTTTGGGCAAAATAGGAGCAGCTTTCCGAAAGCCGTTTGGCAGCGCGCCCCGTTGGCGCGCAAAGCATAATCCTCGCTTTTTTGTAAGATAAAATTTTAACGATATTGCGGATGATCGTGGTTTTGCCAACGCCAGGACCGCCGGTGATAACGGTGAGTTTAGAAGTAAGAGCTGATTTTACTGCTTCCCGTTGAGTATCGCTCATGGTGATGTGGGATTGTTGATCAGCCCATTCAAGAGCCTTGTCGATGATTACAGGAGGTAATGTCATCGGCGAGACAATGAGATTTCTAAGTTTTTCAGCTAATCCACATTCAGCATGGAACATACTGCTTAGGAAAATAAAATTTTCTTGTGGGTCGATTTTTAGTAAACCCTCATGCGCCATTTGTGTGATTTGGCGTTCAACAGGGCCCTCCTCAACTCCCAATAAATCGCCGGCTGCAGCTCGCACGAGTATTTCCATGGGATAACAGGTGTGACCTTCGGAAAGGAACTGTTCGAGTTGATAAATAATCCCTGCTTGAATGCGTTTGGTCGAGTCGGAGGGTAATCCTAGATTACGCGCGATTTGGTCAGCTGTGCGAAAGCCAATACCATAAATATCGCGCGCGAGTTGATAAGGATTCCCTTGAACCATCTTCATGGAATCGCTGCCATACATTTTGTAGATCTTGGTGGCTTGGGACGGCGTAACCCCATAGCTTTGTAAAAAGATCATGATATCGCGTACCGCCTTTTGTTCTACCCATGCCAAACGGATACGACCGGCACGTTCAGCACCAATACCTGGTACTTCTTTCAACCGGCCAGAAAAATGATCAATGATTTGGAGAGTTTCTATACCAAAGTGCTCGACAATACGTTCTGCAAAGGCAGGGCCAATACCTTTAATAAGACCGGAACCAAGATATTTTTTAAGTCCTGTGACAGAAGAAGGAAGAATGGATTCATAGCGAGTGATTTTAAACTGCTGACCAAATTGGGGATGGTGGATCCATTCCCCTTGAAGTTTCAAGGTTTCGCCGCATTGGATCAGAGGCAGGTTGCCAACAACGGTTATCGCCCGCTTTTGATTTTCTGGTAAAAGTTGGGCAACGGTATAATGATTTTCTTC
>CAZNSF010000063.1:0-12516 GCA_964575565.1 uncultured Verrucomicrobiota bacterium
ACCTTCATATCATGCTCGATCACAATTAAAGTTAACTTAAATTCCTTCCGCAAACGCTCGATGAGCGTGGCAAGCTCGGATTTTTCCTGCGGGTTCATGCCAGCAGCAGGTTCATCCAAAAGTAAAAGTTTGGGTTGTGTAGCCAGCGCACGAGCAATTTCCAAACGCCGCTGTTGGCCATAAGGCAAATCCATCGAATACGTTTGGCTCGTTCCAGAAAGCCCCATCCAATCTAGGAGCTCATGACCTTTTCTTAAAATTTCTTTACGATCTTGCTCAAACCTTTTAGAGCGAAAGATCGTTCCTAAAACATTACGCTGGGCCTGACGAGTAAAGCCAAGCATTACGTTGTCTAAAACATTTAAGTTTCGAAAAAGCCGAATATTTTGAAAGGTTCGCGCAATGCCAAGACGATTGATCAAATGCGGTGACATACCATTAATCCGCTTATCTTTAAAATGAATATCACCTATTGTTGGTTGATAGACGCCAGTGATCACATTAAACACCGTAGTTTTGCCAGCGCCATTAGGACCGATCAAAGCCACCATTTCGCCTTCGTTGATGGCAATATCCAATGAATCCACCGCTTTTAATCCGCCGAAAGCTACTGAACATTGAGAGATTTCGAGGAGCGCGCCCATATCCTTTAATTCGCCTTCACTAGAATACCCAGCAGATTGCTCATGGCTAGCAACGTAAGGAACGGCCTCCCCTCCTTAAAAAGGAGGGGTTGGGGGAGGTTTAGATTAAAACAGTGACCTCCTCTAACTCCCCCTTGGCAAGGAGGAGAATAGCTTTGATTTGTCTCTAAAATCGTTCGTTTCAAACTATCCTTTTCTCTTTTTAAGATTTTACCCTTCCACCACTTTCGGTTTTGGTTTCCATGGCCAACGCAGTTCCTTCATGCCCATTAGACCTTGAGGACGGGTAAGCATTACAATAATGAGTAATAACGAATAAATCACCATGCGATATTGAGAAAAGTTTCCTAAGAATTTCCAAATGGGGCCTGACCCTTGGGGTATTTCGGAAAGAATTAAACGCAATGCTTCGGGCAATATCGTCAGTACGATCGCCGCAATAATAGCGCCGCTAATACTTCCCAAACCGCCAAGGACTACCATTACAACAATCTCAATACTTTTCAGCATATCAAATTGTGGTGGGCTAATAAAACCGGTTGCTGAATGCGCAAAGAGACCTCCTGCAACTCCTGCAAAAAAACTGCCCAAAATAAAGGCAATCACTTTGTAACGTGTAGTATCAATCCCAATGGCAGAAGCGGCAAACTCATCTTCTCGAATGGCAAAAAAGGCTTTCCCTTTTACCGAATAAGCCAAGCGCGCCACCACCACCACGCACACAACCACCCAAGCATAAACCCAAAAGAAATTGGAAAAGGATGGAATATCTTTCATGCCGCGCGCGCCGCCCACCACCTCCATGTTCTGAATAATAATTCGAATAATTTCACCAAACCCAAGTGTAGCAATCGCTAAATAATCACCCTTCAAACGCAAAGTAGGAATCCCAACTAGTAATCCCGCAAAAGCAGCGCAGATTCCGCCAATCACAATGGCGATGCCCACCGAAATGCCAGCCATCACCAATTCCGTTTGGGTAGATAATCCCATGGATTGCAACCAAGGCTGCGTAAAAAATACTGTGATCGAAGCAGCCACATACGCGCCTATCCCCATAAAACCAGCGTGACCCAACGAAAATTGGCCTGTGATTCCATTAATTAAATTTAAACTTACCGCCAGGGTAATGGCGATACCGACATCCACCAAAATCTTGTAGAAATAAGGATCTAACTGAAAATGACTGTTAAAAATTTTATCAAAAAAATCATTCAACTGACCCTGGAATAAAATATCGAGACCGAGTATTCCTAGAAGTACTAATAATATCTTCCAATTATTTTTAAGAATGCTCATGGAATGAAGCTAGCAGATTACACCTTTTCTATCACCTTACGGCCCAATAAACCTGATGGTTTGATCAGTAAAACTAAAATTAAAATAATAAACGCTACCGCATCCTTATATGCTGAAGTAAGATAACCGCCGCTAAGTGTTTTGATATAAGCCGCAGTCAATGTCTCCGCCTGACCAATAAGAAATCCTCCTAATAATGCGCCTGGGATATTGCCGATGCCGCCCAATACAGCAGCCACAAAAGCCTTAATGCTAGGAGCAAATCCGGTAAGCGGATCGATCGATGGATAACTTAAACCCCATAAAACACCTGCAGCTCCTGCAAGAGCTGACCCAAGAATAAAGGTAAATGAAATCACCCCGTTAACGTTGATACCCATAAGGCTTGCAGTCTGGAAATTAAAAGAAACCGCCCGCATTGCTAACCCCAACCGTGTATGATGAACAATTCCGTGGAGTAAAACCATCAGAACCACTGCTACCACAAAAACAAGCGCTTCGATATTTGAAAGCGTAAGAGCGCCCCAACGCGCCAATTGCTCTGTTTCAATAAGAGTTGGAAAGCTTTGTGGAGTGGGACCAAATACTAACTGACCACCATTTTCAATAAAAAGAGATACGCCAATGGCCGTTATCAACAGAGATAAACGCGATACATGGCGTATCGGTCGATAAGCTAACCTTTCAATAAGGCCGCCAATCAACCCACAGGCTATCATGGCCAAGAGCAACATTCCGAAAAGAGAAAACCAAGAAGGATGAATAAACCAACCGAACCACGCTCCAAGATATTTTGCAAAATAGATGCTCAACATGGCGCCCAACATAAAAACATCGCCATGCGCAAAGTTGATAAGACGCAACACACCATAAACCATGGTGTAACCTAAGGCGATAAGGGCATAGATACTTCCAAGCTTAATTCCTTGAAGAAGCTGCTGGAGAAGAAAATCTACATCAAAAGAGGCATGCATACCTACATTCTTACCAGTCTAGTGGCCCGGCAGGAACAAGAATTTTGTATATAACAAAATCGTCATCGCAAGTATAGAGTGGGTCTCTTGATCTCAATCTTTGAACTCACTTCCGGAAAAATTACTCCTTCGTAGCTGGTAATCCTGCCAATATTTCCTGCAATCTTTTAAGCGGCTCTTTTGAATCTAAAAGGGTGCGTCCCATCACCAGAAAATCACTCCCCTCCTCCATGGCCTGTACAGGTGTCATCGTCCGCTTTTGATCATGCGCTCCATCATCTGCAAGGCGAATTCCTGGTGTAACCAATACCAAATCTCGACCGTGCTCTGCACGAAGGAGACGAACTTCTTGGGGCGAAGCTACAACTCCATCCACACCTGTAGATCGAGCTAAACGCGCTAGACTTAAAACTTGCCCAGAAATAGAATGATCCACGCCCATCTGGCGCAAATCCGAATCGTCTAAACTCGTTAACACCGTTACAGCAAGAAGACGTGTAGAAATTAATGGATTTTGCACGTGGCACTCTTTTAAGGCGTTCACAGCAGCTCTCATCATTTCTTCTCCACCCATTGCATGCAAAGTAATAAATTCTACACCGTTAGAGGCAAGAGAGCGTATCGCGCCAGCTACCGTATTAGGAATATCATGAAGTTTTAAATCAACAAAAACTCGTTTGCCTTCTGCTGTAATAGCCTTGATCACAGAAGGCCCTTCTTTTGAAAAAAGCTGTAAGCCAATTTTAAAAATATCGATGTGCTTTCCTAATTTCTTTACCCACTTCAATGCATCGATCTTTGTGTCGACATCAAGAGCCACAATAATAGGACAGAGAGAATTTTCAGAATCATTTTTCATATTTACTCCGTGAACCCTGTGACCTCTGTGAGAAGCCTTATCTTTATTCCTTTTTATAAAATCAAACCATTCCTAATTTTTTACGGCCATCTTCAGAGATCATATGCTGACTCCATGGCGGGTCCCATACCACTTCTACTTGAGCTTCTTCCACACCTTCCAACCCCAAAATCTTTGATTGCGCATCGCGAGAAATCGAAGCGCCCATGCCACACCCTGGTGTAGTAAGAGTCATCTTTACAAAGACGTGCCCGCCTTCCTTAATCTGCACATCATAAACCAAGCCTAAGTCCACGATATTGACCGGGATTTCGGGATCATGACAGTTTTTGAGAGCGGCATAAACTTTCTCAACCGTAAGATCTGGTGTTCTGTTTTCAGACTTTATAGAATTTTCTGGTATAGTACTCATGGCAAACTCCTTTTTAAAGCTTCTGCAACTGTAAGGAAAGCTTTTCCGGCAGCAGAATCACGCGCCGTAACCATCACCGGCATTCCCTTATCGCCGCCTTCACGAACAATCATTTCGATAGGGATTTTTCCTAAAAGTGGAACTTTTAAGCGATCGGCTTCGCGCTGGCCACCACCGGAACCAAAGATATCATACCTCTGGCGATCGCTAGGACAAAGGAAATAACTCATATTTTCTATAATGCCAAGGATAGGTACATTCACCCTTTCGAACATCCCAATGGCTTTACGAACATCAATAAGCGCAACTTCTTGTGGAGTGGTAACCATCACCGCACCGGTTAATGGAATCGTCTGACAAAGCGAAAGTTGGGCATCACCCGTTCCGGGAGGTAAATCGATCACGAGGTAGTCTAACTCACCCCATTCCACTTGGTGCACAAATTGTTGTACCGCCTTTGTCACCATCGGCCCGCGCCAGACAACGGGCGCATCTGGATCTACCAAAAAACCCATGCTCATCAATTTAATCCCATAATTATTAAGAGGCTGCAGCCGATCCCCTTCCGCTGTGGGTTTATTGTTTACATTCATCATCAGTGGAATACTGGGACCATAAATATCGCAGTCCAATAATCCGACCTTGGCCTTTAATTGAGATAGGGCAATGGCCAAGTTAACAGCCACTGTAGACTTCCCCACCCCACCCTTCCCACTGGCAATGGCCACGGTGTAACGAATCCCTTTTACTTTTGTCTGCTGAAAAGTGGCTGGCGCAGCCGCCTGTAATTGAATATTGATGGAGACACTTTTCAGTTCATGAAGTTTTCGGAGGACATTTTCGCTTTCTAGTTTAATTTGGTCAGCTAACTTCGAATCCGAAGTTGTGAGAGCCATCGTTACAAAACATTGTCCTTCTTGTAAAAGAATCTCTTTAACAATACCAAAAGAAACAATATCACGGCTAAAACCGGGATACTTTACTTGTTTCAAGGTATCTAGAACCTGATTTTCGTTAAGAGGCATGTAGCGGACAATTAAAAGTTAAAAGTGAAAAATTAGAAACAAAGAAATGAACCTTTCGCCTCTAAGAAAAACTGATTTCATGAAAATATTTCCTATTACACGCTACCCTCCACAGCTTAAACTTTGCGCTTGTGCTAATGTCGAAAGTGGCGTTGGCCAGTAAAAATCATAGCCAGGTTGTGGTCGTTCGCGGCAGCGATCACTTCAGCATCTTTTACTGAACCGCCTGGTTGAATGGCTGCTGTGGCGCCAGCTTTTGCAGCGGCTACAAGACCGTCCGAAAATGGGAAAAAAGCATCGGATGCAACAGCGCTGCCGTTTAGTGAAAGACCGGCTTCCTGGGCTTTCCATGTTGCAATTTTTACAGAATCCACTCGGCTCATTTGGCCAGCGCCAATTCCAAGAGTGCGATCCTCGGCAGCATAAACAATAGCATTCGATTTTACGTGCTTAGCTACACACCAACCAAAACGCATCGCTTGTATTTCTTGCTTGGTGGGTGAACGTTTCGTAACTACTTTCCATTGATTTTCGTTGAGAGACTGAATGTCTTTTTCTTGAACGAGTAGCCCACCAGGACAATTACGCGTTTCAAGAATGGGCGCAAAAGAACCCGCAGTAGGTTTTTGAACAATCAATCGCAAATTCTTTTTCTTTTCCAAAAGAGAGCGTGCATCTATTGCAAAAGATGGAGCGATAATCACCTCACTAAAAATCTCCGAAACTTTTTCTGCAAGTTCCAGATCAAGCGGTTGGTTCATCACAAGAATTCCTCCAAAGGCGGATTGGGGATCTGTGGCCAACGCTTTCCCCCAAGCTTTTGCAAGATCTTTATCTGAACCAACTCCACAAGGATTATTGTGTTTTAGGATAGCTACGGTAGGTTCTGAAAATTCAGCGATCAATTCCACCGCAGCAGTTAAATCGAGGATATTATTGTATGAGAGTTCTTTGCCATGAAGCTGTTCAAAGAAACGGTTGAAATTGCCGTATAAAGCTGCTTTTTGATGTGGATTTTCGCCATAGCGTAGGTCTCGCTCTTTATGGAGACGGATCGAAAGTTCTGGAGGCAGCGAACCCGTGGCCGAAGCTAAAGCACCGGTTTGATTTTCTTTAACCAGGTAAGCGGCGATAGCCGAATCATAATGGCTGGTTGTTTCAAAGACTTTAGCCGCAAGCCGTCGGCGTGTCTCTAAGGTTGTATTGCCAGATTTAGCTAATTCGGTAATGACAGTATCATAATCGGCTGGATCGACGACGACGGTTACACTTGCATGATTTTTTGCTGCGCTGCGTAACATCGCAGGCCCGCCAATATCAATTTGCTCAATGCCTTCTTGACGTGTGCAACCTTTCTTAGCAATTGTTTCTTCGAAAGGATAAAGATTTACTACCACTAAATCAATGGGGAGGATCCCATGTTCACGGGCTTCTTTTTCGTGTTCGGGATTGCCGCGAAGATAAAGTAAACCGCCATGAATCTTGGGATGAAGAGTTTTAAGCCGTCCACCCATCATTTCTAAGAAACCTGTATGTTGACTAACGTCCTTCACCTCGATTTTAGCTTGGCGAAGCGTTTTAGCGGTTCCGCCAGTAGAAAGAATTTTGGCGCCTGTTTTGGCGATCACTCTTGCGAATTTTACGATTCCTGTTTTATCCGAAACGGAAATGAGTGCCCGTTGAATTTTCATGCGGCTAAGAACACATATATAACCCTACAGACTCGTAAATTGCAAATGATGTTTCAGCCATTGAAAGTGATGTTGAATATAGGTACGTTAAGGGGAGTGGGATTGATTTATCCTTTTTACCAATGCGTTCTACATGGAGTAGCCCAAATTACGATGTCGGATGGTTAATGCCTCCCTTGCCGGTGGTCCGCTGGCTTTTGATCATTAACTTTGCAGTTTTCTGCCTTCAAAATATTTTTAGCTGGATGGGAAAGAATGCTTTTGATGCTTACCTTGCGCTTTCCGGAAATGGCATAGCACATTGGTTTTTGTGGCAATTCTTTACCTACATGTTCTTGCATGCAGATGTATTTCACTTACTTTTTAATCTGCTTGGACTTTATTTTTTTGGCAATGAAGTGGAGTCTGCTATTGGCTCTAAACGTTTTATTCGAATGTACCTTTTGGGCGGGTTGGTAGGAGGGTTCCTATGGTATGCCTTTAATTTCCATCACCATGCAGTTATGGTAGGCGCTTCCGGTGCTATTTATGCAGTAATTATTGCATTTGCTACACTTTATCCTAATCGGCCTATTACTTTATTAGTCTTTTTTGTTTTGCCAGTAACCTTGCTGGCAAAATATCTTGCCATTGTGGTGGTAGCAATTTCAGTTTTGTATTCGATGAGTACCGTGGATCATGTGGCGCACCTGGCGCACCTGGGCGGCATGGGAGTGGGTTATCTATTTATTAAGTCTTTAGGAACATCCATTCCGTGGTTTTCGTGGTTAAAATTTTTGAAACGGCATCATTCCACGCCACCTTCGATGGAAGTTTTAAGATCTAAAACGAAGAAAGATGAATTTATCCAAGAACAGATAGATCCTATTCTCGATAAAATTGCTCAACAGGGCATTCAAAGCCTTTCCCGTGAAGAACGTCGACTTTTGAATGAGGCAAAAGATCGTCTGCCGTAATCTCTTGATAATTTTAAGGCAAAAACTATTCTAAAGGTTTAAAGCCTTCGACTTTTTCTAGATGTTTGAAGAATTGTTTTTCATCCTCAAAGAGACGGCCCTTTTCGATATAACTATCAGATGTAAATGGGCTTAAACCCTGTGGGAAAATCATATAACGATTTTTATGATAATCGCGCGCATGACCCAATTCATCCATCATACCAGTACTTAAAGGCGGCCGTTCTAAATAGGGATGGATGGCCACAGTGGAATCTGTCTTACCGACAAACCAATGGAGATCGCGGTGGACCGTGTAAGCGTAGATCGCTTCTTTATCGCGGAAGCTATCGAAGTGCTTACCGATTTCAATTGTTTGCGGATCAATTACTACACCGTAGGTTGAAAGACGTTTAATCACTTCGTTGACCTGTTTGCGGATAGTTGTATCCGCATGGGTCATCGAGTAACTGGCATAAAAAGTGTGAATATTTGGATACCGTATCAGTTGATAAAGCGATTTGGGCGGCTGTTTCGTGGCCAACACAATATGACGCACACCCATTGTTTTAGCCCAATCTTCGCTTAAGCTAACTTCTTCGTTCATCCACGAAAGAATTTCGTAAATGGTGTGATTTTTTTCTTTGATGGCCTTAAGGAAGGGATCGTTTTTCGGCGGTTTTTCGAGGCGTTCTTGAATAATCCATTCCGCATCGATGAGGGTAACGATCAGATCGGGGCGCACATATTGCTGAATGTATTTTGCATCCTTACATTTGCGGTTAATTCGGTTCCATTCGATGGTTGCAGGCGCCCGTACAATTACGTGATCAAAATGACCTTTTTCGATTTCGTAACCAATGCGGATCCATTCGCGTTCACGCGTAAGCTCAAAAATATAATCGGTAGTGCCCAGCATCTTTTCGAGAGGTTTTTTCCCGCGATTGGTGACCATATCCAACAAGTTAAACATGCGCACATTCAACCCATTAGATGAACAAAGCTTAAGCACTTTATCCAAATATTCCCGGTCATCTAGACCGGCGACCATGCCAGTAACGAGAATTCGCATTAAAAAATTGAGGTGAGTCGTGGTTTCGAAGTTAAAACGATGGGCGCCAAGATTAATCAGGTTCTGCTTTCTAGTTTATCACTTTTCCCTCGGTACCCAAAGAAGATTCTAGTCGTTGAACACCCACTTGAATGATTTGGTGTCCTGCAGTGCGCAACACCGTAAAATCGCAGTCTTCCTCTCGAAGAGATTCGTTTGTATTCGGAAAGTGTCCGAATTTTTTCACGAGATATCCGCCGATGGTTGTTACATCTTCGGAGGAGAGATGAATTCCCAAAAGTTCTTCTAAGTCGTGCAATGGAAGCTCTCCGTGCAAACGAAATTCGGAATCTGAAATTTTTTGAAACATCAATGCTTCTTGATCAAATTCATCCTGAATATCACCTACAATTTCTTCGAGGATATTTTCGAGAGTAACCATCCCTACAATAGTACCATATTCATCAACAAGGATCGCTAAATGGATACGGCGTATCAGGAAGGTGTTTAAGAGCCGCTCCAGAGGCGTTGTTTCTGGTACAAAAAGAACATCGCGTTTAATGGAGATAAGATTTGCCCTTGCTCCTTGGTCTTGAACAAGCCAAACAAGGTCACGTAGATGAACCATCCCAACAACCTGATCGATCGAACCTTCGCATAAAGGGAACCGGCTATGACCGGATTGACGGGCGATTTTAAGGTTTTCTTCGACCGACCTTTGTGTGGAAAGAAAAACGATTTTTGTGCGATGCAACATTACTTGCCTAGCCTTACGACGTCTTAGATCGAGAGCATTAAGAAGCAAAGACCCTGCCACAGGCGTAAGTTGTTGGGTTTTACTCGATTGCTCGAGCAATATCCGCAGCTCTTCAACGGTATGGGCTGCTTCGTGTTCGCTGACAGGTTGTAGCTTAAGAAATTTAAGCAGGCCAAGAGAAGCGCCATTTAAAACCCAAATAGCGGGAAAGATCATCGCATGGAATATACGTAATGGCCATGCGATCCAGAGAATAATTTTTTCCGCTTTTTGGATGGCCAAAACTTTGGGCGCTTGCTCGCCAACGACAACGTGGAGAAAAGTGGTGATGATAAATACCAGGGTAGCAGATACGGCAATATGTGTGTAAACGGGGCCTAAATGAGCTTTTTCGAAAAAAGGTACAAAGAAATCCGCCAATGCTTTTTCAGAAAGCCATCCAAGACCGAGTGTGGTTATGGTAATCCCAAGTTGTGCTGCGGAAAGATAGGCATTAAGGTTTCTTACCAAATGTAAGCCAATTTGTGCTCCAAAGGTTTTATCTTCGGCCATACGAGTTAGCCGCGTTTCGCGCACCTTAACCAGAGCAAATTCCGCAGCTACAAAAAATCCGTTCAATAATATTAGAATTGCTACGCCAGCAAGCTTGGTGATGGTTAAAATCCAATATTCCATAGATATAAGTCAAAAGGGAGGTAGTTCTCTAAGGCCGTTCTCCTGTTTTATATTCTAAGTCTCCATTCTCTTTTTTCTTCTTAAGATTCAATATTCAAAAAATGCCGAGCAACCGCAGCAGATAAGAGTCAGACTACCGTTGCTGTCTTCCGACCCTGGCGGGGTTTGTCAGCCCTCATTCCACGGCGCCCGGCAAGTGGAAGCTTACGATAATAACTTTCGTGTGGCTAGGTCGCTTTTTAAAAAAATTTTGCTAGAGACCTTTATAAAATCCTGCTAGATTTAAAGCGGCAGGTAGGTGATATTTTTTATATATAAATTTGTCACAAGAAGCACACCATTTAGATCATATTTTAATATAAATGGGTTATTTTAAAGTGAAGATGGTTCAAAGAAAATTATTTATCTATCATTATCCAATGACAATGTTTTTAAAGCGCCTATTCATGACCGCTGCAGTATTGGTAATGGCGCTAGAAGTTGAAGCACAACAGAAACAGCCGCCCCCAGGAAAAGAAAAGCCTCCGCCACAACCTGCAAAACAGCAGCCAAAACAAGCGGCGCCTGGGAACAAATTCTCGCAAACAACTACCAGCGACTTACAAAAACAGGCTGAAGGTTTTATTGAGGCTAGAAAGTTCGCTGAAGCAATCCCTCTTCTTGAGGAATTAGAGAAACGGCATGGAGGCTCTGATACTCCCGAATCGAAGAAAGCCTTAGATGGAGTGCTCTTTTTTCTGGGCGTAAGTTATGTCGGGATTGACGACGTCAAAAAGGCGATTGATATATTTAAAAAATATGTGGAAAAGTACCCAGCCGGCGGTACAAAGGCTCGTTATGTTTTAGATCTTTTGGGTGATTGTTTGCGTAAAACGGAGCAGTACAAGGATGCGGCTGCCACTTACGAAAAGTTGTATGCTTTGCGTGGAGAGTACAAGTTGGAACCGGAAGTTTTATTCGAACTGATTATGAAATTGGCTGGTTGCTATATCACCCAACAGCAATGGGATAAGACACTAACTTTGTTAGGGCCAACGTGGAAGGAGG
Organism: uncultured Verrucomicrobiota bacterium; assembly: GCA_964575565.1. Classification (GTDB taxonomy): domain Bacteria; phylum Verrucomicrobiota; class Verrucomicrobiia; order JABWAM01; family JABWAM01; genus CAZNSF01. The sequence continues at coordinate 11,370 of CAZNSF010000063.1, forward strand.
TGCGTAACAATCCTACAGTACGCCGAAAGGTGGCATTGCCTCTGGTACAAACCTATATTGAACTGGATCGTGTTGAAGAAATTTTCACATTTTTACCGGAACTACAATCAGCAGCAGATACTCGTTATGATGTGGAGTTTAATTTGGTGCTTATTCGAGGCGGCGATAAACTGTTTGATAATAAAAAATATGCCACAGCCCTTTTGTTGTATCAATTAGCTTTTTCGAAAGAGGATCTCTTTCGCTTATATGATCAACGGGAGGCCTTGCTGCAAAAGCAGCCTAAAATGCCCATCACAGCATCCGGAGCTGCTAATTATAATACTGCCATTGAAAATGAAATTGCAAAAATCAAAGAAGAAAGGGGGCGACTACAAGCAATGGGCCCTTTTAGCGAACTATTGCGGTTGAGACTTGCGCGGATCTATTTCGAAATGGGAAGAAAGTGGGAGGCCTATTGGGCATTTTGGAGTTTGTGGAAGGATTTTCCAAAGAGTGAGCTAGCTAAGGAAGGGCTTTTCGGTTCATTTTCGGTAGCAGCAGAGATAGAATACGATGAGCGAGCGATAGAATTAGGGCACATCTATCTAAAGGATTACCAAAAGGATTACGGCAAAGAGGGCACCCACTACGACGATGTATCGTTACAGCTCGGTCAAATTCACCTGAAACGGCAGGAAACAGATAAAGCTCTCGAGGTATATCAGACAGCGTTACAAACCAACCCCAAACATACATACATCGATAAATTAACATTTATGCTGGGCTATATTTTTCTTCAAAAGGAAGATCTCGATCGCGCCTTAGGAATGTTTAGTAATATCCAAAAAAATCACCCAACGAGTTCCATGCGCGATGCATCGGATTATTGGTTAGCGCAAACCTATTTTTCAAAGGGGGATTTTAAGTCGGCTAGGACCGAATTCGAGAAGATCATCCAACAACACACATCCGGGGAGTATTATGAAGATTCCTATTTTCGCGTGGGCATGTGCGCCAGCGGCTTGCAGGAATTCGCTGATGCAAAAAAACAATTCGAACAATTCGTTGCTAAATTTCCGAACAGCGCTTTGCGTGGAGAAGCTCATGTGATGTTGGGTGATATTGGAGAAGCGCAAGGACAGCCAAAAGAAGCAATTGAAGAATA
>CAZNSF010000064.1:0-2529 GCA_964575565.1 uncultured Verrucomicrobiota bacterium
ACATAAAGGAAACTATTCTGTTCTTTTTGGATATAGACGATTCTACCTGTACTAAGAGCCATTACCGAAGGTGAATTTTCTATGGGCGCAACCACTAGCGCTGTTTCTGGAATAAGAATAACAGCTCTGGTTAAATCCGAAGACCTTGCTATCGCAGATAGCGCAGAGCACGTCAGTAACAGTGAAAATAGAAAAATCAACGAACGGGTGTTCCACCATCCTATTTTTAGTAAACGCATGATCAAAGCAGCACAAAGCGAGGCAAAGGAGATGGAGAAAATCCACATCCATGTATTTAAACTAAGCATATTTGGAATGATCTGCCACCAAGGAGCAGAAACTTCTAAAAGACCGATACGATTACGAACAAATTGAAGGTTTGCTTTAATATCTGCATCGTTGGGTTCGAGTAAAAGCGCGCGTTCATAATTTAAAATGGCATGGCCAATCTTTCCATCACGGAAATAAGCATTAGCCAAATTGTAGAAAAGAACTGCTGAATAGTGTTTTTGGGCAAGTAACGATTCATAATCACCAATAGCATCGGAGTATTTACCGGAAGCGAAAGCCGTGTTTGCTTGATTAAAAATATCTTCGGGCGTAGCTGCAAAAGCAGCAGCGCTCCTTGTTAGAAGAAGACATAAAACAAGGATGTTAAAAAAATGTTTCGCGTAAAGGTGTAAAGGCTTATTCATTTCCTTTTCTCTAATTTTTTTAATGCTTCTAGTACCATGTTTTTCCATACTTGTAAGGCAGAGCTATCGTAATTTTGGCCGGAATAGATTACAGCATCTGCTGTTTCAAAAACTTTTTGTAATTGATCTATAAGAGTAGGGTCCTCTTGTAAGCGATTTTCGATTTCAGATAGAGTAATAGTTTCTGGCTTTACCCTTAAACACTCGCCTAAACGTTCTTGGAGCGCACGCCGTGCAGCAGTAAAAAAAGCGGGTGTATCGCCAGCTTTTAAAGAGGTATTTAAGATTTCTAATTGGGAACGAACCGTACGATTTGCAAAAATCATTTGCGCAAAATGGGGATTTTTTAGCAAACGTTCACGCCGTCGCGTTACTTGCCAGGCAATGATGAGCCCTGTAAATGGGAAAGATTGAGCAAGCCAAAACCATGGATTGAAAACCAGAGGGATAAGGCTGGCGGTCGATGAGCCTAAGATAAGTTTATTAGGGACAAGCTCTGTTGCAGTTATAGAAGCAGTATGGGAACCTAAAATTGGCAAACGGTTCTGCGATTGTAAACTGGTTACTAAAATATCTGTAACTTTTAAGGGAATGGCATCCGTAGCTAACGAAATATACTTACAATTTTCGGGGTCAAAATAGCTAAAATGTGCTCTTGGAATTTGTTGGACCTCTTTATTTTGAGGAACAATGACTTGTTCGAAGGTCTTTTCACCTGCATAACTAGCTTCATCAGTTGGTTCAAATTTGGTGCTTGGCGGATAAGTTTTGAAGTCCGGGTTTTTCCAAAATTCTGGGGCGTTTACACGGTCAAAATTGCCTGTCCCAACAACGCTTAGCTTTAAGGTAATAGGATCTCCTACAGCAACTTCTTTTTGTAATGAAGAAGCTGATATTTGGAAACGACCAATTGCACCGGAAAAATCTGCCGGTTGGCCTTGTGTAGGAAGAGAAAGAATTTTAACAGGAGTGTCTTTTGCTCGAAGAGCAATAGGTTTTTGAACAAGATTACCACCAAAGAAACGATCGAAAAATGGATCATTAAAAGGGCTATTATCAAATGGGAATCGATTTTGCCGACGTGATTGATCCAAAACATGTATAATGCCTTCGATTTGGGCTCCTAAAGGGTATTCTCCAGATTTTACAGCGGCAATGGCTGTGTGCCACGTCCATACTGTATAAGGAATTCCTTGAACGGTTTCTGTGGTTTCTTCAGGTTTATCGCTAAGCTTGCTTATTGTAAAAGCAGTTCCGGATAAAGAGGGAATCTGAAATTGAGCTGAAAGTCCTTGACGAAGATAAACCTTCAAATCAATAAGTACCAACTCTCCAACATAGAAATCACGTTTTGGATAATTTAGTTGTACCATCCCTATTTCGGATGCTTCCGGAGATGATGAGGATGTTTGTGAGGGAACTGTTGGATTTCGAGGTTGTGGAATAGGCTTGCCTGAAGAACGAGGAGCATTTTTGGAAAGTGATTTACCTACGCGAAGGGTAAGAGAGGTTGTCTTTACAGTTTCTTTTCCAGCTTTGATACTTATTTCTGGAATAGTGAAAGCCCCTTCTTTTAGTGGTATTACATAGTAAGTATAAGTGATACCACCGGACATTGCTCCGTTGTTGAATTGTAATCTGGTAGATTGCCCTACAAGATTAAACTCTAGACCTTCAACAGAAGGTAATTGAGGTATTGCGACTGTAGCAGATCCTTCAATGGTAAGTTCAAGTCGAGCGCTTTCGCCTAGAGTGATCTCGGGTGGTTCAAGATGTACTGTAGCGCGAATGTCCGAAGCCAGTAGGTTTATAGCCCTGAAAACAAAAAAAATAA
>CAZNSF010000065.1:0-3025 GCA_964575565.1 uncultured Verrucomicrobiota bacterium
AAGTGCCCGAAGGCGTTGCTCAAGTGGAAGGCCGCGGATCTTCAGTGCCGCTTCGTCATCGCGAAACCGTACGCCGTTACTTTAGCCCGGAAACGACCAAATAATGAATGATTGAGAGAGTGAAGGAATAAAGGGTGAAAATGCGTGATGAAGTGATGGAAGGATTGTCTAATTAGAAGAAAGGATTGGGTTTATCAAGTGACACCGCGTACACCATCTAAAAATATCTTTCTTCGATGGGCTTTATTGCTCTCGGTATTGCTTGCGGGAGCAATTCTTCAATACGTTGTCTTCGAAAGAGTAAAAGGCAAACGCGAACTGGCAGCCTGGAAAGAAGAGATGCGCGCTAAGGGCGAAAAATTTACTTTGGAAGAACTAAAGATTTCTAAGATACCCAAAGAAGACAATGGCACCACTGATTTACTTTCCGCAGCAAGCGAACTAAAGCTTCTTAATAACACCTCTCCTCTCATAGACTATGGTGCTTTTCCTTTAGCGAGATTTACTGCGCCAGGTCATGTAATGTCATTTCTTGATCTTGATGATCTTAAAAAATGTTTTGATCCTTCTTCCCATCAAGATCTCTATCGAAAAACCTCGCCTACTTGGCAAGAGTTAGAAAAAGAAATCGTGTTGGGCAGTAAAATTCTTAAAAAAGCCAACGAAGCATTAAAGCGATCTTACCTTGGTGTGGAACTTGATTATAAAAAGGGAGTTTATCTTCTTATGCCTCATATCAGTAATGTAGGCAATCTTAGGTCTTGGCTTTCGGCTTCTGCAAGCTATCACCTTCACCAAGGCGATCTTGATAAAGTGCTGGAAGATATCGAATCGATCACTTTACTTTCTCGATTTTTAAAAGATGATCGACTTCTTATTTCACAACTTGTGCGTATTGCCAATGGTTCCGTGGGCTTAAATGTTACTTGGCAAGCCTTGCAAGCGCCCGGATGGAGCGATGCCCAACTCCAAAAACTCCAACAAATTTGGCAGTCGGCTGATCTGGATTTACTCGGCGACAGCCCAAAAACTTTCGAAGCGGAACGTATTATTTACGGCGTCTGGGCGTTCGAGGAACTTCGCCATTCGAATAAAGGCTTAAATGCATTTTTAAATCCTTGGACCGGAAGCAGTACTGCTTCAAGTTCAAGTTACGAAGAATTCTTTAGAGAATGGTTGGATACTTTATATGCAACATGTTGGCGAACGATTTGGGCAGATCAAGATGAACTTCGTTATTTACAGATCCTTCAAAAGCACTTGGAGGCTACACGTAAAATGATCGTTAATAAATCATGGTCGAAAGGCCAGCCTCTCCTTAAAGAAGCGGATACTCTAGCCACACCAACGAATGCTTACGACCGCTTAAAACATCCTTTTTCTGGCTCAATAGTTCCAGCGATGCATCATGCTATTTTAAAATGTATCAAATACGAAATTCAGCGAGAAATGACTGTTGCGGCCATTGCCTTAAAGCGTTACCGCTTAAAATTCGGGAAATATCCAGCCAGCTTGCAGGAATTAGTGCCAAATTATTTATCGGATCTTCCGATTGATTACATCGATGGAAAGCCTCTACGGTATCTTCTAAATCCGGATGGAACATTTACTCTCTATTCTATCGGAGAGGATGGGGTGGATGATCATGGTAACAGCACTTCGAAATCTATATCTTATTCCTATAACCCACCCTGCGGTTTCTTTGAAGGTCTCGATATTGTTTGGCCGTCACGAGCTACGATTGAAGAAATCGGGAGAATGAAAGAATAAGTGGTTGAGAGAGTGAAGGAATAAAGGCATGATTAAATTTATGAATAAGCTGCACAGTCATCCCATAGAAAATTTTAAAAAAGATTGGGGAGTACACGAGACTCGCGTGTTGAAACCCCGAAAGCTTTTGGAGTTTTCATGATAAACTGTTTGGCGAGCCGCCAAACAGAACACGCCAGCGGCGCGTACTCCCCTTATGGAAATTCCTTAAATCATTTTTCAACATTGCTTAATCTCTCATTCACTTAACCATTAAATCCATGAATAATAATCCTCTTTCTCTTCTCGATCCAGCAAGGGTTGAAACAGCGCATGCCTCGATCGAAAAAATCAAAACGGGCCTCAAAAAAGTTCTCTTTGGGCTTGATGAACTGATCGAATCTACGCTCATTGGCTTGCTTGCCGGCGGCCATATCCTACTCGAAGGTTTACCGGGTCTCGGCAAAACTCAATTGGTGCGAAGCCTTGGTCAACTCTCGCATCTTCCGTTTCGGCGAATTCAATTTACACCGGATCTGCTACCTTCCGATATTACAGGTACACACATTCTTGTTGGCGATGGGGGTTCTCGTAAATTCGAGTTCCACCGAGGGCCTATTTTTGGCAGTTTGATTCTTGCGGATGAAATTAACCGTGCTTCGCCAAAAACTCAATCTGCTCTCTTGGAGGCCATGCAGGAACAGAGCGTGACAGTTCTGGGAGAAACACATCGTCTCCCTCGACCCTTTTTTGTTTTAGCCACCCAAAATCCTATTGAATTGGAAGGCACTTATCCACTTCCCGAGGCTCAACTCGATCGTTTTGCCCTTAAACTATTAGTCCCCAGCGCAAATGAAAGTACTATGGCCAAAATTATTTCCGAAAGACGGGGCCGCGCCGAACCGGAACTTACACCAGAGCTGAAAGTCGAAGAAGTACTCAACCTCATCGAAACCACAAGAGATGTAGCTATTGCTTCTGCAGTGGCTGAATACATTGCCGCTTTAGTAGCACGAACCATTCCCGCACCGAATAATAATGGAGCTAGCAAACAATTGCGATATGGCGCTGGTCCTCGAGCGGCGCTAAGCCTTGCCCAAAACGCGCGCGCATGCGCTCTTTTGCATAATCGATCGCATGTAGGGTTCGAAGATGTGCTAGAAGTAACTCTTCCTACGCTTCGGCATCGCATTGGGTTAACCCATACTGCGCGTCTTGAAGGTGTAACTACTGATGATGTGCTTGGCCAAATCCTCAAAGCCGTTCCCCATCAAGG
>CAZNSF010000066.1:0-3410 GCA_964575565.1 uncultured Verrucomicrobiota bacterium
GTATTTGCGGTATCAAAATTGACCCCAATTGATGTGCCTCGAATGCCTTGTGCAATTTCAAGAAAAATGTCTGGTGGATTGCTAAAGTCCATATAATCCCAAGCTCCAGGTTTGGAATGATTTTCATATACTAATTGGATACCAAACCTATCACTCACTGTTGCAGCTGCACAAAGATGTTTAATCGCCTGATCCACACCCACGCTTCGTGAAATACCAGGATGAGCCTGCCCAGCTGTAACTCGCAAAAAACGCGCCCCCAAATTCGAAGCCAGCGCAATATCATGCCTCAAATATTCCAGTTCCCGCTCGCACTGGGTCCGATCGGGATGTGTAAAGTCGGGATAAGTTGTGATCATGGCAATGGGCATTCCAATCTCTTCCATGTCTTTACGAACCGATTGAATATATTTCGGGGCGTGATTCTTGAGTTGTATGATTCCTAAATCAAATGCATCTAACCGTAATTCTGAACACAAGCTAGCATACTCTTTAATAGTCATCTGCCCATTGATGATGGCCGGAAAAAGTGAAACGGAAAGGCAGCTTATTTTTATCATATTTTCTTTTTTTTAAATCTGGTAATATAAGATTTAGATTTATTAAGGTTTTAAACGCCATATTTCGATATTTCTCTTGATTTTTCTATATTCTGGTATTACCAGTTTGGACATATGCTTAATGGACATCAGAGTCAAACGGACCGTTTATTTAGTGAATTTCTTCTACGGATTCAAAACGGCACTTGGGCTGCCAGCCAAACCATTCCCAGTGAACGGCAGTTGATGGTCGAATTCGTTGTAAGCAGAGTTGCATTACGTGAAGCTTTATCACGGCTTCGCGGCTTAGGAGTTTTAGAAGTTTCGCACGGCAAACGGGCACGCGTGAGCTCGTTGGATATCGGTCTCCTCGGGCGAGTTTTTCCACTCCTTGTGCCAGCTGGAAACCTGCAAGAAACCTATGTTCATGTTTTTTCTGTACGACTGGCTTTGGAATCGCAAACCGCTTATTTAGCAGCGCTAAACCGCACAGAGGCAAACCTTTTAAAGATTCAAAATCTGATGATCCAATTACAGACAATCTCAAGGATTACATCGGAAGAATTAATTCAAACTGATTTGGCATATCACATTGAAATTGCACGTGCTACTCAAAACCCCATTTTTCCACTCCTATTGGAATCACTCTCAGGCTTCTTTGTTCGCGCGGCCCGCCTCAGTTGCGGTGAAGATCCGGAACGTACAAAAATCACAAATTATTTCCACTTCTCTATTTTTAAAGCAATCCGTGATAAAGATGCTGAACATGCACGTGTGGAAATGCAATCGCACTTGCGCTCGAGCATGGACAGTCTTCTTAAATCTAGTCCATAGGGAAAAGAATAAAGTGTGAGTTATCTAAGAAATAATCACAAACCGTGACCACCTCGTTAGCCTCAAATTTTTAGTTTTGTAGCTAATGAACTACGAAACTTCCAACCAGGAACTTTTACAGCCTGCGCCTTTTTAAACTCGCTGAATAGACCGTTCAGCTTGTTTTTGAGAAGTGGGGGGCAACCCAGCCTAAGGGGGGCTGCCATTTGCCTTGGGTTTTAATAAGATCAATCAGGCGCTCATCAGCTTCGCTTTCGGGCACATGGTACTGCACACATTCTTTACCTACATAAAGATTTACTTTGCCGGGTGCGCCGCCCACATAACCAAAATCAGCATCTGCCATCTCACCAGGGCCATTAACAATACATCCCATGATCGCCACTTTCACTCCCTTAAGATGCGCTGTCTTACTTTTGATTCGTTCCGTGACTGTTTGCAGATTAAAAAGTGTTCGCCCACAGGAGGGGCAAGAAACATAATCCGTTTTTGTAATACGATTGCCTGTAGCCTGCAAAATGTTATAAGCAAGTTTTAGGGAAGCTCTTGGATCCGAACCATCACCGATTTGGATAGAATCCCCAATTCCATCACAAAGAAGCGATCCAAATTGTTTAGATGCATTGAGAAGCAGGTTAATACCAAAAGTAGCTGCTACCGTTTCTCTTAAATGAAGCGGATAAGAAAGATTTTCGGAGTCCAGAAAAGCGGCAAGCATTCGATAAGCTATTAGGGCAGAAACGGAATTTACCGCTCCTACGCCAACGATAATTTGGGTAAAGTTTTGATGTTCAGCAGCGGCAAGAAATTCTTTTAATCTTGGCAGTTGGTTATCGCCCACGTTTGCCTGAATCGCAAAATCAAATTCTTGAGTAAGAGTAATGAGTTTATGAAAATGAGCTGCAGACCAATTATCCGAAACTTCGAAGATTAATTTGTGAACATTTGTTTTTGGAACAGAATCGAGCAATTCAGAATGTGTTCCTAGATCGATCGAAAAAGTATTGGCAGGCAATTGGGCGATAAGTTTTTCTGCGGTCTCGCAATCTTTGGGATTTTGTACTCTTAGTTGAATGATTTCAGCTACTACATCCGATCCATTAGCAATAGCGCGAATCGTTTCTTCGGCTTTCGGATTTTTCAAAGACACAGGGATTTCTACACAGATCGTATTTTTACCTCCAATAGCAAGACCGCCTACATGGACTTCGTGGGTTTGGCGTCGCGAATAGGTAAAAGGATCTCGTTTTTCTTGGATCGTAAAAGAAATATTAAGAGACCTAGATTGTGATTTTTCTGGAGCATTATAAGGCTTAGCAAGTTCTTGGCAGACAGGAATTTCGTATACCGAATCTTCGGTCAGCGATACGCGGATAGTATCGCCAATTCCATCTTCGAGGAGTGATCCGATCCCGACCGCAGATTTAATTCTTCCATCTTCACCATCACCAGCTTCGGTTACACCAAGGTGGAACGGATAATCCATACCAAGCTCCGCCATTCTTGCTGCAAGCAATCGATAGGCTTGGATCATTACCTTAGGATTCGAGGCTTTCATGGAAAGAACGATATTGTGGTAATGGTTTTTTTCGCAGATCCGCACAAATTCTAGAGCAGACTCCACCATCCCCAAAGGCGTATCGCCGTAGCGATTCATGATACGATCGGAAAGGGAACCATGGTTTGTACCAATGCGCATGGCGCGATCTAATTCCTTACAGCGAAGGACTAATGGAGTAAATGTTTCCTCGATACGCTCGAGCTCTTCGTGATATTGCGTGTCGCTATATTCGCGAACAGCAAATTTTTTCTTATCAGCATAGTTGCCTGGGTTTACACGAACTTTTTCGACAAATTCAACAGCCGCCATGGCTGCCTTTGGTAAAAAATGAATATCGGCAACGAGTGGCACGTTACAGCCGCGTTTGCGAAGTTCATCGCGAATATTTCGAAGATTTTCGGCATCCTTCACCGTAGGAGCTGTAATACGAACAATTTCGCAGCCGACCTCTACCAGACCTAAAACTTCTTTAACCG
>CAZNSF010000067.1:0-2569 GCA_964575565.1 uncultured Verrucomicrobiota bacterium
CTAAAATGCGCAAAAACCAAAAGAAAGAAAATTCGGACAAAAATTTGTAGCACAGGCGCCTTCGCCTGTGTCCCCATGAAAAACCACAGCCGTGGGCGGCTGTGCCACATTTTTTCTTAAATTTTACGGGATGGGTGAGTAAAAAATTCTTGTATTTCTTGTGCTTCTTTATGGCTGAATAAGTAACTATTTAGATTTTGATTCCCGCCGTAGGGACACGTCGGGCTACCATAGGCTTTTGTTCGATGGTAGGCGGTGCTATCCCTAGCGCCGCTAGGGTGCTTGGCTGGATTGTCTTCCTAAAACCTTACTTAATTTTTTCCAACGTACTTTTTACGGCTGAAAAATTTGGAAGATCTTTTGGGGTGGGGGTTACTTCGGCATATTGAACTACGCCCTTTTTATCCACCACAAATGCCGCGCGCGCAGAGACACTGCCGAAACCCATGAGGTCCGGAAGAAGAACGCCGTAACTTTGCGCTACCTTTTTATTTAAATCGCTTAAAAGAGAGACTCCAATTTTTTCCTTTTGCGCCCATGCTTCTTGTGCAAAAGGGCTATCCACAGAAATCCCATAAACTTCTGCGCCTAAGCCTTTGTAGGCATTGAGGCCATTGGTGATATCACACATTTCTTGGGTGCAAACACCGGTAAAGGCTAGTGGAAAAAATAATAAGACGGTGTTTTTCTTGCCAAAATTATCGCTAAGCTTTACATCGACAGGACCGCTAGCGGTTTTAGTTTTTAAAGTAAAATCAGGAGCTTTGGTTCCAACATTGAGTGCCATAAAAAATCCTTTCAGGTTAAGGGTTACGGACTAGAAGTGGTAAACTTAAATGTTCGCCATCAGAGGTCAAGACGAAAGATAATCCAAAAGAGCTAGTAATTAGTCATTGGCTTTTAGTCTTCAATATCCTTTTGGCTTCTTCTGAATTCTCTTTGCAGGTTTAAGAAATCTGTAATATATTGCTAACCAGTTAGTTGCAGATTATACTGCTTAAACCTGTGCATATAGAACGCATTCTTATTTTAGAGGATACTCCCGAAGTTGCTTCACTTACGGCAGAAGTCTTAAAGAATCTTAATTATACTGCCCAAACAGTGGGCACTCTCCAGGAAGCGCGGAACGCTCTTAAGGCAACGCATTACGATCTTATTTTAGTTGATGTACGACTTCCTGATGGAAGTGGAATTGATCTTCTGCGGGAGCTTCAAACCGAGAAAAGCCCGCCTCTTCAAATTATGATGTCGGGTTATGGCACGATCGAATCGGCTACCGAAGCGATGCGTTTGGGGGCCGCCGATTATTTGGTCAAGCCATTTACCAATGATCAGTTAGAAGTTGCTGTACAAAGGGCAGAAAGTTGGAAGCGGCTAGCAGCAGAGAATATTTATTTACGCAATCAGGCGAACGAACCTCGCTCGGATATGACTTTGATCGGCAAAAGCCCTGCGATGCAAGAAGTCCATAATCTTGTTCGCCAAATCGGACCAACCAATGCCACCGTGTTGATCCATGGCGAGAGCGGCACAGGCAAAGAGTTGGTTGCGCAAGCTCTTTTCAAGTCTAGCCCGCGGAATAATCATCCTTTTATCAAACTCAATTGCGCTGCAATCCCCGAAAATTTAATCGAGAGCGAACTTTTTGGACATGAAAAAGGATCTTTTACCGGTGCTCTCAATAAACGGCTTGGAAGATTTGAACTAGCTGATAAAGGCACGCTTCTATTGGACGAAATTTCCGAAATTCCACTTTCATTACAAGTAAAACTTCTCCGTGTTTTGCAAGAGCGAGAGTTCGAACGTGTCGGAGGCAATCGCACCCTTTCGGTAGATGTCCGCATTTTAGCGACAACGAATCGTGATCTTAAAGCGGCAGTCGGCCGCGGAACTTTTCGCGAGGATCTATTTTATCGGTTGAATGTAGTGCCTATTCACTTGCAGCCGCTGCGCGAACGACCCGGAGATATTGAGCTTATTTTGGAACATTTTTTAAAACATTTCGCTGTTCTCCATGGGAAATCTATTCCACAAGTTCCTCCAGAAACACGTCAAGCCATTGCTAAAGCTCCATGGCATGGAAATGTAAGAGAGCTACAGAATTCTATAGAGAGAGCTGTTATTCTCTCCGATCCAACACGCCCACTGCAACCGATCGATTTTAGTTTAGTAGTAGAACATCAAATATCGATTCACTTGGGTTCTGTTTCTAGCGAAGATTTATCTATCGATGTTATGGAAAAGCGTCTTATTAAAATGGCGCTCGAAAAAACGCATGGTAATAGAACACAAGCCGCAAAGTTATTGGGAATTAGTTTACGCACGCTACAATATAAGCTCCAAGAAGAAGCTGTGGAGAAAAAAGGCTAGTAAAAACCTCTCTCTCGGAGTCACAGAGAGAAATTCTTTTTTTGGATCTTTGCAAGATAATGTTATTTCTGGTTTTAATGACGTCATTACGAAGTTTCCGACTACGCCAAAGAGCTTCGTCGCGACGGCGAGTGGGAAGAAGGGACTGAAGTCCTTCGGTTTTTACTCAGGATGGTGAACTTGTCGAACCACAATCTCA
>CAZNSF010000068.1:0-14330 GCA_964575565.1 uncultured Verrucomicrobiota bacterium
CTATAATTAAAAATTAAAAATTAGAAACTGGCGACGACCACTTACAGTATTGTCATTGTAACCAGAGCGAATCAATCTCTTTTCTTTTCTATAAAAGCAGGAATTATTAAATGGTATACCCTAATAATTGTAGGCTGGCACTTATTGGATCATTGTATATAATCCGTTTGTTGTCCGATGCAATCAAACTCAGCCACATCAGTAACTTCAAAAAAGTACTGTAAGCTACGTCTTCCTCGACGCGCACCTAACCTTTCTATCGCGGGTAAATCTAACGGCATGCTATACTACTATGATCAGCAAAGGGTTTTTAAATTTATTGATACGCCGGCTGTCCTTAGTATCAAAGCTCAACCATTTCTGAAATGGGTAGGGGAATGAAACAACACGAAGCAGTCATCGAGGTAATGCGCACAAGTGGAGGATATGCGACACTAGGCAGGCTTTATCAAGAGGCTTTGAAAGTTCCCGGTGTAGAATGGAAAACGAAGACGCCCTTCAAAACAATTAACCGAATCGTTCAAGACGCACGCTTTTTTCCCCGAATCCGTCCCGGCCTCTGGGCGCTGAAAGAGTACAAAGACAAACTTCCCGATGAAATGACGGATGTCGAGAAGCCAGAGTATAACCACTCATATTACCAAGGCTTGCTTGTAGAGTTGGGTAACTTGAAGAGATTCGAAACGTTCGTTCCTGCTCAAGATAGCAGAAAGAAATTCTTGGTGAAACCGCTCGGTGAGGTTGCCACACTTGCAAAACCGTACCCATTCACGTACGAGGATCTCGTTAAGCGGGCGCGGTCAGTGGATGTCATCTGGTTTAATGAACGGCGAATGCCAGACTCTTTCTTTGAGGTTGAACACACAACAAGCTTCGACAACTCACTGTTAAAATTTCTACACTTTCAAGATTTTAACATAGCCTTCAGGGTTGTTGCCTCTCAAAATCGACAGAGGGAATTTGAGGCAAAGATCAAGCATCCTGCGTACGCACCAATTACCTCACGCATAAAGTTCAGAACATACGAACTTGTATCTGATCTTCATACGCAGGCTTATGGAATGGCCCAGCTTGAAGCTCAATGGGTTTCTTGATTTTCATAGAGAAAGCAAACACATGATAGCATCAGAGCCGATATTCCACGATGTTCATGGAGCGCCGTACAAGATTGGTGCGGTCGTTCGTGTTGTGCAATTTGTCGATGAGACTGGTGACAGCCGATTTTTGGGAATGACCGGGACGGTGAAACATTTTGAATACTTTTGCGGGTGTGGTCAGAGTTATCCCGACGACCCCATGATTGGCGTGGACTTTGGTGGTCGCGTTGAGGAGTTTTGGAAGGAAGAGTTGGAATTGCGCGTAAGTGAGCAGTTCGTTGTTCTTTTAGCTGGTTCATAAACGTCAACCGAATTGCCAATAAAATCTATAATCAGCAATAGAATTGTTGGTATTATTGTAACGGTTTGGCCATTTGGAGAGAAATTTGTTTGCGCTTACTAGATTCCCGTGAAAATGGGAATCCAGAAGGCCCTTCTTCAACACGCTAAACCAGTGCAATACATTTATACAACCAATCCCGTGGCGTTCTATAATTCTTTCCTTAAATAATCCGCAATGATTTTGCCGACTAAAGAATGACCTTGAACATTGAGATGACGATCGAATTTAAAATATAACTCTGATACCGGATATTCCTTAGAACGCGCCTGAAGTTCTTTTGTTAAATCAATGGTCGAAATCTGTTGCTGACTTAAAAACCTTGATAACCGTTCCCTTGGCCAATCAAGATCGAATTGGAACTTTTCAATCCCAGGGTAACGACTAAAAGCCTCTCGAAATCTCACAGGATCCATGGCCTCCGCGCCGGGTAACAATGCCACATGGAATTTAGCGCCGCTTGCATGGATTTCATTACGTAATTGAGAGAGTAACGCTTCGGTTACCTCCCAAGCTTCTTCGAATTCAGTCCCTGGATCGCGCAAATAAACCTGCCAATCAATTGGAGCATAAGATCTCTTCCAAAAAGGTTGATTTTGGTCGTTCTCTTTAAGTTTACGAGATCGCTTTAGAGATAATTTAGTCCGCACATCGCGCTCAAAAAGTTTGTACTGCTGATAAAGAACTGAAGGCGCTAAAAAAGAGCGATAAAACCAACTTCGTTTTTGCCGTTTAAGAGCGATATCACTTGCTCCAGCCTGGAATGGCAATGCTTGGAGAATGCCATTAACCATTTTAAACTTCGGAGAGCGAAAACTTTCTGTTGGATAATCCAGTAAATTATTAGACACATCGTTCCCTAGAAAAAAAATAAGCACGACTACTTGGGGTTGGAAAGGCGCTGCAACATGTTTCCAAGTAAGATATTCATTGGCAGTGCCAAAGCCAGATTGGCCAAAATTAATGGCTTCGAAAGAACGCTCTAGATTCTTTGTTTTCAAAGTATATAGAGCGACTGATGTAAATGAATCGTTAAAATCAACGTGTGTGGCAGCGGTAAAAGAATCACCTAAAAATGCGATTCGCGTGGTCTGTGGCGGCACTTTTAAATCGTGGTCGATATCCGCAAACCCGAGAGAGTTAATATGGATAAAGCATTTTTCTCCATTTTCTGTTTTTGTATGGATTTCTTGATGTGGTTGAAAATGCCAGCCAATCAAAGGGTCGGCAATCGTTTGTATTTGGTTGGCTGGAACAAGATCGGGCCTGATCCATCGCATTAAAAACTCACAAGCTACCAATAAAAAAATGATTCCTAGGATGATCGCGAAAAAACCCAAGATACGCACACGCCAATAACGAGATAGTTTAAATACAGACATAAGTGTTCTCAAGCGCCTCTGTGATCTCTGTGTGAGATTCTTTTTACTTACTACCCGGTTTTACTGCAGGAATCTTTTTTAAATCTTCTGGCAATCGATCTGGAGAAAATGTTTCTACAGACATTTTGACCAGCGAATAAAAGAGAGCTCCAAAATCAACGGTTGTTGTAGAACGATCTACCAATACTGCCACCGCAGCAACCACCCCGCCTCGAGAACGCACAATTTCGATGGTTTCCTTAACTCTACCTCCTTGGGTTACTACATCCTCTGCAACTAGAAAACATTCCCCTTTTGAAATAGAAAATCCTCGGCGCAAAACAAGTTTACCTTCTTCTTTTTCAGCAAAAATGTGGCGTTTGCCGAGCGAGCGAGCGAGCTCTTGGCCAACAATAATTCCGCCTAAAGCAGGTGAAATAATTGTATCTACCTTAGAAGTATTCACTTTACTGGCTAATGCCCGGCAAAGTTTGCTAGCTAATTTGGAGTGTTGAAGCACCAAAGCGCATTGGAAAAATTGACGGCTATGGAGACCAGATCGCAAAACAAAATGTCCATCGAGTAACGCCCCTGTTTTACGAAAGATCTTGAGAACTTCGGAAGAATTCACACAATTATCCTGCCTCTGCTGATGCTTTCACTAATTCTTCTTCAGTCCAAGGTTGACCTTTTGGCGAACGAATATTGGGCAGGGCTGCCATACGCTTAATCAGATCATCTTTAACGACTGCTTTTTGATACGCTTCTGTGGGTTCGATAATATCCCTTAGTACATAATCGAGAAGGCTATCGTTTAAAGCACACATACCTTCTTTGCGTCCTGTTTGGATCAGCATAGGAATTTGATGGATTTTCCCCTCGCGAATATTTGCGCCAAGAGCATGACTGCCCATCAGAACTTCCAACGCAGCGATTCGGCCTCCGCCTTTCTTCTTACAAAGTGTTTGTGCAATTACACCTTTTAATCCCTCTGCCAAACCTGCGCGAACTTGTTGTTGTTGATCTGCAGGAAATTGATTAATTAAACGATCCACGGTACCGGGCGCAGTGGTCGTATGGAGTGTGCCAAAAACAAGATGCCCTGTTTCGGCGGTTTCCAGCGCGATCATGATTGTTTCTAAATCGCGCATTTCGCCTACCAGAACGATATCGGGATCCTCGCGCAACGCAGCGCGCAAAGCGCGTTTAAAACTTTCGGTATGCGCATGCACTTCGCGTTGGTTCACTAAACATTTTTTATGCGGATGAACAAATTCGATAGGATCCTCAATGGTAATGATATGATCCGAACGACTTTCGTTAATATAATCGATCATGGCTGCGAGTGTTGTTGATTTGCCGCTACCGGTGGGACCTGTTACAAGCACTAATCCTTTGGTAAGGAAACAGAGTTTTTTGATCGATTCCGGAAGGTTCAGTTGTTGAAAACTTAAGATTTTGGATGGAATGAGTCGAAAGACTGCGCCGATGCCATTTTTATCAAAAAAAACGTTGCAACGATAGCGCGCTACACCCGGAATTTCGTAAGCAAAATCCGTATCATGCGTTTGCTCCCATTCTGTACGATTGCGTTCAGGCATCATTTCGTAAATCAATCCTTTTACAACATCTGCAGTAAAAGCTTGGTCGCTGACCGGGGTCATCGTGCCGGCAATACGAAACATGGGGTAGGTGCCGCTTGTTAGGTGAAGGTCAGAAGCTTTTTGCTCCACCATTGCCTTAAAAAAATCATCAAGTGCAGCCATCGTGGCTAGAAACTAATCCAAGATAAGCGGATTGTCAGCCAAATTCTTATCTTGAAAGCTTAACCATAGAAAAACTAACTCCCGGAAGAAGGCTTTGTTCTGCGAAAGCTAAATTCGGCTTTGGTTTCTACAATTTTCCCATCTACCTCAAGGATAGGGTAAACAAGAAAGTTGATGGGGCCCGCCACTGGACCTGGCTCTACCACAAGATCACGGCCTGCGCTGAACTCAAAGCGATTGGCTGGATGATGTCCAAAATAATAATCCGCTAATTCTGGCTTTTTACTTGCCTCGCTAATATCGACAGGCACCCAACGGCCTTCAGCAAAAAATTCTGCCCAACAGTGGTACCCGCCAATAGGCCCTTCATTTTTATCGGAAGGAATAGTCGCGCCAATGGCAAAACGAGCTGGAATTCCAACCGACCTAGCTAAGGCAATAAAGTAAGCATGGAAATCGGTGCAATTACCTGTGTGCGCATTACAAGCATAGAGGGCATCTCCACGGCCCCAGCCGGTGCCACTTTTATCGTAACGCATCGATTGGAACACATGGTCATAGAGAACTTTCCCGCGTTCGAGATCGTTTTTTTTATTTTTTATTTTTTCGAGGGCAATACTCTTAAAGGTCTCATTGATAGGCACTAAACGCTCTGGATGCAAATATTGATCCATCTTTATATCCTTCACTGTGTAGGATTCTTTTTCTAAACGACTTACCTGATAACGTATTTCAACCATCTTGCCGCTTTCGCTTGGACTCGGAGAAAGAAACAGAATGTTATTACCATAATCACGATCTTGTATTTTTTTCCACTGACTCGGTGTTGTAATCTCTTTTATTTCCACCGTTTGGAAGGCATCGGTTTTGGCCAGTGGCAGCCACAAATGCCCTGTTTTGGTAAGCTCGGGGAGTTTTACACGATACGTAAACTCAAACCGGTCAATTCCTTGAATAACACCCAGTTCTGGGGTTGGCGCTGCTGCAAAAGCGCCGATCCCAACAATCCATACTCCTACAATACAGTAGATAGAACGTGTGATTCGCAAGGGCAAGGCTTACTTGTTTAAAGAAACCTTTGTCCATTTACCATCAGCCTCTTGCTTCCAATTATAACGAGGGGTTCCATTTACCTTGTGAACAGTAGTTTCTGTAACAAGCATTGCACCAGATTCTCCCTTTAAAAAGAAATCCACATCGTAGGTATTGCCATCATCACCCTTAAAGTCCACACAAGCAAAATAACTTCCATCCCCTAAGTTAGCCAGTTTATCGTTATGGATTTTAGTAAGGGTAAGCGAGAGTGTTTTATCTCCATCTACAACTGAAAATTTTCCGCCCCCAGCTTTGGTTTTATCAGCGATATGCTTTTCAATGCCAGTAGCTATATCTGCAGTGGATATTTCGTGTTTAGCAGGTTCCGCAGCTTTTTCTTTCTTCTTTTTAGCAGGATGCTCGGGGTGCTCTCCTCCTAAAACAGAAAATCCAAACATTACTAAAAAACCAAGCATCACGGCAAACATCATACGACTTTTCATAGACTTACCTTTCTTTAAAGATTGTTTAAAAGACCGATTCGGATTAAAGCGGATTGCCGACAAAAATCAATGCAAAACTAAAAATCACTTATCAGTATTTACAGAAACTTTAGTCCATTTACCATCGGCTTCCTGTTTCCAATCATAACGCAAATTGCCATTCACCTTACGAACGGCTGTCTCCGTAACAGCCATTGCTCCAGGCCTTCCTTTTAAAAAGAAGTCTATATCGTAGGCATTGCCATCATCATCTTTAAAATCCACACAAACAAAGTAGCTGCCATCTTTTAAGCCATAAAGTTTATCATTATGGACTTTTCCAAAAGTAAGAAGAATTTTCTTATCGCTATCTATGATAGAAAATCTCTCTTGATGATTTTTCATCTGGTCAACAAGATACTTCTCAACACCGCCGAAAATATCTCCCGCAGTTACTTCGCGTTTAACGGGTCCTAAAGGGCGCTCAACGGCTTTCCCTTCTTTCTTCTTGTTTGGATTTTCAGGACGCTCTCCTGCTAGAATAGGAAATGCAACCCCCATCAAACAACCGAGGATTACGGTAAGTATCGTACGACCTTTCATAGGTTTCCATTGCTTATGGACTGGGAGAAAATTAAATCTAACCACGGACAAAACTCGAATACAAAATTACAAATTACAAAACCAATTATCTTGCTCTTTTTTTTAAAAAACTTTATGGTCAATTTGTGTATTACCTGGTATTTTATTCAGGTACAGAAATGATCTCTTAGTCGATTTAACCATTCTCCTGTGAACGAATATATTTTTTGGCAAACTATCGGCCTTGTTAGCGGAGTTATTTATTCTAGCTTCTTTGAATGGACGTTACATAAATACGTGATGCATAAAAACCTCAAATGGTTTTCGTATCCCTTCCAAGCCCACGCGGTTACACATCACGGGATTTTTAAGTCGGATCACACGTATCACCTCCAAAAGCCTAAAGATAAAAAAACGGTGCCTATGGCGTGGTGGAATGCGCCTGCCATGTGGGCATTGCATATCCCCTTTGCCCTTTTAGTTCAATATTTGGCGGGGCGCCCTATCTTTTGTGGTTTTCTAAGGGCAATGATCCTTTATTACGCGGCATATGAGTATTTACATTGGTGTATGCATGTTCCTAAGAAACGCAATGTAGAACGTTCAGGCATTTTCTTCCGTTTAAATGGTCATCATCTCCTCCATCACCGTTACATGGGCAAAAATTTAAATGTGGTTCTTCCGCTAGCAGATCTCTTAACGGGTACCCTTGTGCTTCGGTCGCCTATCTTATTTGCCCAGCCTCGTGGGCCTGCGGTCCCTGATGTTCAGCCGCGTCAACGCCGTCCTGGAGACTTGAAAACACTTCCTCAAGTGAACTAGTCTTCCGACCTGTTTTCATCTTGTCGGCAATTCTTGCGCTGTTTAATGAAAGTATTAAAACAACCGAAAATGGTCACGTTATACTCACGAGCTATGTGTGGTTGGTGCACAGATGCAAAAAATTGGTTAGATAGGTACGGTTGGCCATATACAATTTGTGACACAGGCAAGGATCCAGCTGCTCGTCAAAAAGCAATCGAACTTAGCGGCCAGACTTTTGTGCCAGTGATTGAAGTTGATGGATTGGTTTTGGGCGATTTCGATACAGATCAACTCGAGAGTTTCCTTAAGGAGCATGGATACTTAGCTTAAGCCTTACCTCAATTGGTTTTAAGTCGTGAACAATTCACATATTAAACTCTTTATACCAGGCCCTACAGAAGTATCCGAAAAAACATTTCGCGCTTTCTGTACCCCCATGATTGGGCATCGCAGCTCTAGCTTTCAGGAGCTTTATGCAGAGATTCAACCCAAACTCCAACGGCTGCTTTATACTAAAAATCCTGTATTCCTTTCCACTTCTTCTGCTTGGGGAATCATGGAAAGCTCTCTTCGTAATCTGGTGCGTCCGGGTAAAAAGGTGCTTTGTTGTATGAACGGCGCTTTTTCAGATAAATGGTTCGATGTCGCCACTTCCAATGGTTTGGCCGCTGAAAAAATTCAGGTTGAATGGGGCAAGCCCATTTTGCCGGAAATGGTGGAGACCAAACTTAAAAGCGGCTCCTTCGATGTTATTACTCTCATCCACAACGAAACCTCTACGGGTACCATGAATCCACTAGCAGACATCGCTAAGGTTGTTAGCAAATTCCCAGAAACGATCTTTATCGTAGATGCTGTTTCTTCGATGGCTGGTGTAAAAATTGAGATGGATATTTTAGGATTGGATGTGCTCCTGGCCGGCACCCAAAAAGCTTTTGCGTTACCACCTGGCATGACGGTATTTGCAGTTTCGGGTCGTGCCATGGAACGCGCAAAAACTGTTCCAAATCGTGGTTATTACTTTGACTTTATGGAGTTCCTTAAAAATCACGAAAAAAACATGACTCCCTCAACTCCTTCTATTGGTCATATTTTCGCTCTTCAATCGAAGCTCGAAGATATCGAGAATGAAGGACTGGAACGCCGATTTAAACGTCATTTGGAAGTGGCGGAAATGACACGTCGTTGGGCAAAGAAGAACGGTTTCGAATTATTCCCTCAAGCAGGTTACGAATCCATTACTCTCTCCTGTATTACGAACACACGTAAAATGGATATCGCTGCATGGATTCAAAGACTTCGCGAACGCTACCGTTGTATCATCGATGGCGGTTATGGGAAAATTAAAGGATCCACCTTTCGCATCTCCCATATGGGCGATGAAACGCCAGAAACTATCTCCAAATTGCTCCAGTGGTTGGATGATACAATGGAATAATTTTTCCTTTTCATTTTCCAATTTTCACTTATCCTTTGCTCTCTTATGGCATCAGCCGATCAACTCCAAGAAATTTTTCGAATGCAAGAGGAACTCAATCGACGCATCGGAGTGGATACCTCTAACCTAACTGACGAAGAAAAGGTAAAATGGGTTCTTAATTATTGCAGAGCCATGACCCAGGAGATTGCCGAACTCACCGATTCTGTGCCATGGAAATGGTGGGCTAAGTATCAAAAGTTCGACCAGCAAAATGCCAAAGTTGAAGTGATTGATCTTTTCCATTTTCTGATTTCGTTGGCGCAAGTTCTTGGCATGACCTCTGAAGACGTTTTCCAAGCGTATCTCAAAAAAAACGAGGTCAATCACCAACGCCAAAACAAAGGCTACGCCATCAAAGACGAACACGATTCGAAGCATATTTGAAATCTAAAAAAGCCGGCTTTATTCCGCGTCCTTTAAATGTGGTTCTAATGCTGCCTTTGCTTGATCGATGGTTACTGCCGTACTTCCTTTTGGCCGTTGAAGCACAGCCACGGATTTACCTCGGGGGCTCCATTGTTTGGGATCGGTAGCTCCGAAAATTGCAATGGTGGGGGTATCCACTGCTGCCGAAAGGTGACTTATTCCAGAATCATGCCCCACAAATGCAATACATTTCTGTAAAGTGGCTGCCAGAATAGGCAAAGCCAAGTAATGACAACGAAAACACTCGCGAGAACGTGGATCTTTCCAAAACTTTTCTTCTACTTCGGAATCGGCGGGTCCTGTAACAACCAATACACCTAAACCTTTCGACTTTAACCATGCGGTTAATTCCAAAAAATGTGAGATCGGCCAGTTTTTTTGCTGCGATCCACTGCCAATATGTAAGGCTACCGTTGGCTTTTGTAAAATAGGGAAAAGAGATCCTGCTTCTTCACCATCTTTGTTTGTAGGATAAAGTTTTGCAGCTTCACCATGAAAGGGAATTCCAATTCCAGAAAGCCATTGGGCTAAATATTCAGTAGCATGGAGTGTGCCGGAGGGACGGCCATCTGCTACAATTACCTGGCAAACGCCTGCCCGTTTGAGGTTATCCACGAAAATATTATCCGGATCGTAGAGATAACTTACCACCATATCAAATGAGGTAAAATATTTGCAGAGTTCTTTATCCAGAGCACCTTTAGCTGCAAAAAATCCAACCACCGAGCGATGCTCAATGGAACGCACTCGAGTAGCGTAAAAACGCTGGTAAGCAAGCTCTGCAATATGGGTGTATCCCATGATTTCCACATGCGCCTTTGGATAATAATCACGAAAGGTATGGATGGATGGCAATGTAAGAATAAAATCCCCGATGGCGCCACCCCGAATAATAAGAGCAGAATTCATGGGCTAAATTTCCGAACAATCTGCCAAATTAGTAGACAAACAACCCTAAGGCAAAAATTCCACAGCCCATAATCATCTTGGCCCAACACCACACTTTCCAACGCATCGGACTACCTTGCCAAAAATTAATCAGATCTCGTAACCAATGAGGCGCTGAAACAAAACAAATACCCATCACCACCCAAAGATAAGCAAGAGTTGTCATTACCAACGATAATGGTTCGTCACTTAAAAAACAGATTTGGACTACTGGCTTTGCTGCTAAAATTAGCAGCAAAGCCAAACTTCGCGCTCCAAGATAATGATTTACATAACGAATAATAAACCAATAAATAAATGGAGCTAAGAAATAAATTCCCTGTTCTTTAGGACCAAAGACATGTAGAGGAATAATCCCAAAAGGTTTTAGCTGAATTTCAAAATTCCATTGACGGTATAAATAAATGGACCAAACCAGGTCGATAGCAATTAAAACACGGCCCAGCGCTTCGTTTCTTGGCAATCGACGAAGAAACGTTTGCATCGAATTTGGGAATTGCAATGCCAAAACCCCACCGGCAAATCCTAATCCTCCTACTAACATGGCAACTATTTTTAGCGCGTTCACGTTTGATAAAAACTATTCTTCCATTTTCAATTTAATCACATTTGGCGCAGCGACTTGACCGGCCACCCCGCGTGCAAAATGTTGAGCTTTACTAAATCGTTCGTTAGTAGCGCGAACTCTACCTCCTAGAAAACCTCCCATTGCAACTAGGAATCGGGAAGCTACTTCAGGGTCCCGAGAAATAATGTTTTCGAGATTTTTTTTGGAAATCTGCAAAAGAGTACAATCCTTATTGGCAACAACATCAGCTGATCGCGGTCCGCCATCAAAGAGAGCAATCTCGCCAAAAAAGTCGCCCATGCTTAATGTGGCAATCATATCCTCCTTATCGCCATGGCGCACTGAAACCCGAGCTTCTCCATCCAAAATTAGGAACATCGAATCTCCATATTCACCTTGTTTAACAATAGGAGAAAAAGCTTTTAACTTAATTTTTTCTGCCAAGCTTACGAATTTTTCAGCTTGTTCATCGGTCATATCTGCTAGCAAGCGGATGCGGCGCAGTTGAGCTCCACGAAGTCCCGTGGGGCCCTTGGAAGCTTCTGGCAAAGATGTATGATGAGCCAAATAACTATGCAAAGCTCGGACTTTTTCAGCTCTGCACCAGACATCGGAAGACTCTTGATAAACCCAACTTCGTGGCGAAATAAGGCCATTACAAGCCCATTCTTGTAACAAGATAGAATCCGCTGGACCATACGTTTGATGGTCTTCCGCAAATACATAAAATTTTTCTGCTTTTTCGGACATGTGTTTGTTACCCCTAGCACATTCCCGCCAGGCCTGCCAAAGCATTTCGAAGCTTTTCAATAGCCTCTTCACACTCAGAGCGGATGATATTGAGTGGCGGCAAAAGACGAATGTTACAATTACCCGCTGGAACGGTCAAAAGGCCATATTGGTGAAGACGCGCTACAAAAAGAACTGCAGGAGTTTTTCCTTCTACCTTTAAAGAAGGAATGTCCGGCTGAAGTTCGATTCCGATCATAAGCCCTATCCCGCGTACTTGACGAATATACGGTGATTTTAAATCTAAAATTTTTGATTTTAAGTAATCGCCCAGCTGCTTGGCGTTCTCTGAAAGATTTTCGCGTTTGATGATATCCAACACAGTTAACGCAACAGCGCAGGCAAGAGGAGTGCCTCCAAAGGTGCTGCCATGGGAACCCGGTCCAAGCAAATCTGCGTGCGGTTGACGAACCCACATGGCGCCCATAGGCACACCCCCTGCAATTCCTTTAGCCATAGAGATTGCATCTGGTAGAAAAGATTGATCTTTTTTTGCGGCATCCGTACCTTCCAAAATTCGTTCATAACTCTGAAAACGTCCTGTGCGGAACATGCCGCACTGAACGGAGTCCATAAAAAATAAGAGTTTATGTTCATTACAAAGTTTTCTTAACCCCAGTAAATAATCCGGCGAAGCGGGATAAACACCGCTTTCTCCTTGAATTCCCTCAATCAGAATCGCAACGGTTTTCTCCGAAATAGCTTTTTGCATAGCTTGTAAATCATTAAAAGGAACATGGCGAAATCCATCAACCGCCGGTTCGAATCCTTTTTTAACTTTATCTTGCCCTGTCGCTGCAATGCCCGCCAAGGTGCGGCCATGGAAAGAATGAAGTGTGGTTAAGATTTCGTAACGACCTGTGGCGTGGCCAAATTTACGCGCCAGTTTGAAAAGCGCTTCATTCGCTTCAGCGCCGCTATTGCAAAAAAAACATTTTCCAGTCCCGATTAATTCTACTAAACGTTTGGCTAAAGATACTTGGGCTTCAGTATGGTAAAGGTTCGAGGTATGAATGAGGGTTTGCGCTTGGCTTGTGAGGACTTCAACTATTGCAGGATGGGCATGCCCCAGCGCATTAACAGCGATGCCTGTGCCAAAGTCGAGATACTCTTTGCCTTCCGCATCCCAAAGACGCGATCCTTTGCCACGAACAAAAGCTAACGGGAACCGAGCGTAAGTAGGAACAATCCACCGGCCAAATGCCTCAATCAAAGCTCCGGTGGATATCATTAGGCATTCAGTATAATTTCTGTTCCTAACTTAGGATTTACGAAGAGATCTACTAGAATGCAATGAGCAATCCGGCCATTCAAAAGCTTGACTCTTTTGACGCCTTTTTTGAGGGCATCGATGGAAGCATTCACTTTGGGAAGCATCCCTCCATGGATCACCCCCACATTGCGGAGGGACTGAATTTCTGACTGCGAGATTTTAGGAATGGTAGAATCCATATGCTGTGGATCTTCAAGGATTCCATTAACATCGCTCAAGAAAATAAGTTGAGTAGCTTTTAATTCGGCTGCCACTCTTGCAGCAGCAAGGTCGGCATTAATATTTAAAGTTTCTTTCCCGCTTCCGGATGCCAAGGGAGTAATGACAGGAATAACTCCTTTTTTGAGCAAGGCAAGAATCGGAGCTTTATTTACGCGAGTAATATCGCCCACAAACCCAAGACTTACCTTTTGTCCATTAGTTTGAGAAACCGTAACAAGCTTTTTAGCGGTAAGAATTTTTTTACCGGAAAGAGAAGCGGCATGGGCACCGCGGCCATTCAAACCGGTTACAATCTGTGGGTTGATAGTATGGCTAAGCACAGAATCCACCATCGCGATCGTTTTGCGATCCGTAAAACGATGTCCATCCACAAATTTAGGAGTGATTCCTGCATCACGCATTTTGTTGGAGATCGCTTTCCCGCCTCCGTGGACTACTACAATAGAAACACCTATATGCCTAAGGAAAGCAAGGTCGGTAAATACACTATCCGCATAAACGGCTTCCTCAATGACACTGCCTCCGTATTTTAAGACGATCAGTGCATCCTTCAACGCACGAAGCTTAGGTAAGGCATCAGCTAAAATCTGCGCCTTCGAGGAAAAAGACTCTGCGGGGGAAGTTAAAGTTTTATTCACCTTTATTGAGTTCAACGTATTTTTCGGTAAGGTCGGTAGTGTAAATGATTGCACGATGTTTTCCTAGTCCTAAACTACAATGAATAGTAAAGGAAGGCTTTTGAACGATTTGATAAACTTTCTTGAGATTTCGATCTATTTGCAACCCATTTTTAACCAACAAAATACCATCATATTCAATAGAAAACAAAGATGCATCAAATCGAGCCCCTGAATACCCAATAGCTCCATAAAGCCGTCCCCAATTAGGATCTTCGCCAAACCAAGAGCATTTAACAAGCGTAGAATTGGCAATAGCGCGAACTGCTCGTTCTGCATCTTCTCTAGAAGCCGCTCCGCTTACCTTTACGGTAACTACTTTCGAAATGCCTTCGCCATCCTTTACAATCATCAGCGCAAGATTTAAAGACATCTGATTTAAAGCATTTTGGAAGGAATGCAGTTCTTTTGAGCTGTGTTGGATTGGTTTATTGGCTGCGCATCCATTCGCAAGAAACAATACTGTATCGTTGGTGCTCA
>CAZNSF010000069.1:0-4150 GCA_964575565.1 uncultured Verrucomicrobiota bacterium
TTTGCACTCGTTCAAATGGCCAAGGAATTCATGTGCGTTATTCACGGTCGAATACTGCAAAACGAGGCACCATCCGACAGTTTGCAGAAGCCATTTTGGCTGGACAATCGCTTGGCGTAAATCCTGATGCAAGATTTCAGGTTATTGCGTTAGAAGATTTTGTACGCATCACAAAGGAAGCTCTCAAATACATTGCCTGTCCACCGTCAGCAGTGAATTGTTGTCATCCACGATTTTGGTCACAAAGAGAGCTTGCCGAGGCCCTCCATGCACGTCTTGGGAAAGGCACTATTGTTTTTGATCGAGAGCATGGTGGATTAGAGAATTCAGCGTATGCGGATACCAAACGCATGTGTCAGTGGTTTGGCGAGCCGAGAATAAAAGTTGATGCACTCTTAGACCGCGTTGCCGCTGATTTATTAAATTAAATCTTTTACAGATTATTATTCATGGCAAGAGCCTCCAAAAATTTTCTGCTTTGGTTTTTTCTGGGGTTCACGCTCCTCGTTGTTTGCTTTATTCGTATGCGTTTAGCTTCCATGCCTTTGGAACGCGATGAAGGTGAATATGCTTATATGGCTCAACAGATGCTCCAGGGAGTGCCGCCGTATACCGAAGCATATGCTATGAAGTTTCCGGGTATTTATGCTGCTTATACGATGATTCTTTCTGTTTTCGGACAAACCGATGTTGGCATTCGCATGGGATTAACTATCCTGAACATAGCTACAACGATTGTTATTTTTCTACTCGCTAGAAGGTTGGCTGGTTTTGAATCTACTAACGAACTTGAAACTCGAAACACAAAACCCGAAAGTCTACCGTTTGCTATCTGGTCGGCTGCAACATATGCTGTGACGAGCCTTGCTCCTTCGGTTTTGGGATTAACTGCAAATGCGGAGCATTTTGTCTTGTTGCCTGCTCTTCTAGGGGTGCTTGTAATATTGCATGCTAGAAATTGGAAGCACTATTTTCTTGCAGGGATATGTTTAGGTTTAGCGGTAACTATCAAACAGCAAGGAACGATCTTTGCCATAGTAGGTTTGGTTTGGGTAATTTCTATTTCATCTTTCAAAAAAAGTAAGATAACCGATGGTTTCCTAATTTGTTTAATAGGATTATTATTGCCTCTCGCGCTGATGGTGTTTTGGATGTGGACGGTAGGGGCTCTCTTTCAATTCTATTTTTGGTGTTTTGATTATGCTAAATATTATGGAAGCATGTGGACTTGGAGTGATGGTTGGGAACATTTTAAGTTCACCTTTGTCCCCGTTTTGAAGGATCATCCCCTTATTTTTCTAATTGCCATTATTGGATTACTGTTATCTTGGAGGGGGAGCCGCAAACAATTTATTTTTATTGCGAGCGTAGTTGTAGTTGGCTTTTTAGCAATAACCCCAGGCCTTATCTTCCGTCCTCACTATTATCTTTTTATTTTACCGGGCTTATCTTTGGCTGCTGGATTTGGACTGGCTAAACTACAAGAAATGGTTTGCAGCTCTTATTCCTCGCTGAAAACTCTTTACTCCATCATCCCCGGTATTTTTGTGCTGTTGACTACATTCGCAATGCATTTTCAGATGTTTTTTCTGGCTGATTCTGAAAATGTATCCCATCAACTTTATCCAAATAATGCCTTCCCTGAAACTCGACAGATTGGTCAATGGCTACAAACGGTGACCAAACCCGGAGAAGTTATTGGAATTTTGGGTTCGGAACCGCAAATTTATTTTTATGCGCAACGACATGCGGCTACACCGTATCTTTATCTTTATCCTTTGTTTGAGTTACAACCCTTTGCCGCTTCCATGCAAAAAGACCTTATCCATATTTTTGAGAGATCTCCGCCGCGTTACCTTATCCATGTGCGTCTTCCGACATCATGGTTAGCCGGTGATCCTTATTCTGATAGCACAGTTATTGAATGGCAGACAAACTTTTTGAAAACCAATTATATTAAAATGTGGTCCATCCAAATACCCGAAGTGCCCGGAGAAAAAGGTTCTCGCGCGATCGTGATATATTTGAGAAAAAGCAAGTAGAACGATCTCTTCATTCTCACGCTTGCTGTAGCGGCGCCATGTGTTACAATCGTTTTATGAAGTTTTGGAAAATACGTATTCTAATATTTCTTTATCTTTCGATGATGGCTTTTGCAGGAGCTGCAGAGGCAAGTCGTCCTGTTTATATTATTCCTGTTCGTGATGATATCGAAGAATCCATTGTTTATATCGTGCGCCGTGGAATGAATGAAGCGATTGATCATAATGCTGAAGCTGTAATTCTCGATATGGATACTAATGGAGGACGGGGTGATGCCATGATAGAAATTATGGAACTTTTGGAAAATTTTAAGGGCAATACCATAACCTACGTAAATACGAAGGCTTACTCAGCCGGAGCTTTCATTGCTGTGGCTACCAAGCATATTTACATGGCGCCCTCGAGCGTAATTGGTGCAGCAGCTCCGGTGATGATGGCGCCAACAGGAGATGTTCAGCAACTCCCCAGTACTGTTGAGAAAAAATACGCTTCCGCTTATTCCGCTCGCATCCGCGCTGCAGCCCAGCGCAATGGTCATAATGCAGAGGTGGTTGATGCTATGGTTAAAGAAACTGAAGGCTTAATGCTTGATGGAAAAGAGATTATTAAAAAGGGTGAAATCCTAACCCTTACCTACAAAGAAGCGGCTGCTCAATATGGAACTCCCCCTAAATCCCTCCTCGCTGAAGGTATTGCAGAAAATATCCATGAGGTCTTGGGTAAACTTGGTTACGCCGAACTACAAATATACCAAGTCGAAGCAACGGGCGCTGAAAAACTTGCGCGTTTCATTACCTTGATTGCTCCTCTCCTTCTTATGGTTGGCATTGGCGGTATCTATTTAGAATTCAAAACGCCTGGGATTAGTATCTTTGGCATTATTGGAGTTATCGCTCTTGCAATTTTCTTTTTCGGCCACTATGTAGCAGGACTTTCTGGAATGGAGGAAGTAATCCTGTTTTTAGTGGGGCTGATTCTTATTGCTGTTGAGCTTTTTATTTTACCTGGACATGTGTTGCCAGGCTTTTTAGGTATCGTGGCAATATTGATTTCAGTCTTATGGGCAATGGTGGATAAGTTTAGTGGAGCACCTATTGACGGCTCGTTCAATTTCCCAAGTTTCGCACAACTTCAGATGCCGCTTTTAAAATTAGGCAGCGCTCTTGTGGGCACAGTCGTTTTAATCGTCTTATTCCTTCGCTGGCTACCAAAAGACAAAGGACCTCTTGGCAAGCTGATTCTCCAAACTCAATTAGATACTTTACAAGGCTATTCAACCGCCCAAAGTCATCAGCATCTTTTAGAACAAATAGGTGTAGCTGAAACTACGCTGCGACCATCTGGGAAAGGGCGTTTTGGCGATGAACTAGTGGATGTAATTACCCAAGGCGATTTAATTGAAAAGGGTAAACGTATTAAGGTTGTACAAATTGAAGGTGTGCGTATCATAGTTGCAAAAACTAATTAATTCATTTTTATGGATTGGACATTCATTGCTATTTTAATTGTGGTGGGTCTTGCGCTGATTGCAATCGACTTTTATCTTCCAAGTTTTGTATTAGGAAGTATAGGCGCTATTCTTATGGTGGTTGCGTTGGTAATTTGTTATAAAACCTATGGTGCAGAATGGTTTGCTCTTCTTCTGATTCTTGAAGTTACCTTGGGTATTGGGGCGGGATATTTATCCATTCGGTTTTTCCCACATACAAAATTAGGCAGTAAAATGATTTTAAATGAAATGCAGAAGGATACTCACACCACATCACAGGTTGGTGAAAATTTGATCGGTCAGAAGGGTATTGCCCAAACAACACTTCGTCCGATTGGGATTGCCATCCTAGATGGCAAACGACTTGACGCCGTGGCCGAAGCGGGCATGATTGAGGCGGGCAGCAATATTAAAGTTGTTTCTGTGCAAAACAACAATATCGTAGTAAGGAAAATTTAATCGCTCATAAAATTTATGCCAATTACCCAATTAATTATAACCCTAGCAGAAATTCTAACTGGTATTATTGGATTAGTGCTTTTAGTGATTGTTGCTTCATTCATTAATATCTGGATCCAAGCACGATTTTCTGGTGCACCAATCTCTTTCGTAAACCTC
>CAZNSF010000070.1:0-5827 GCA_964575565.1 uncultured Verrucomicrobiota bacterium
GATGTGGTTCGTACTCCTATGGAATGTTAGGGGATGGGACTATCGTTGATCGGTCTTATCCAGTTCAAGTAGTAGGACTTTCAGATGTCGTGGAGGTTGCTGCAGGCCATAATCATTCAGTTGCTCTAAAATCGGATGGCACTGTGTGGACTTGGGGAACAAATTGGTCGGGTCAGTTAGGAGATGGAACAAGTAATAGTAAAACTACTGCTGTCCAGGTGGTGGGTCTTTCAGAAGTTAAAAGCATTGCTGCTGGAGGTGACTTTACTATTGCTTTAAAATCGGATGGCACGATTTGGACATGGGGAGATAACTCTTATGGACAATTGGGAAGGGTCCCAATTTATGCATCAAGCAGCAAGCCAGGTCAGATTACTAATCTTTCGAATATGGTAGGTATCGGAGCAGGGTATAACCATGTTATTGCTTTAAAATCGGATGGTACGGTTTGGACATGGGGATCCAATGGCTTTTACCAATTGGGATATAAGATATATTACTATCCTTCGTGGTGTACAGCAGTCCCACGGCAAGTTCCAAATCTTTTGAATATAACTGCTGTTGCAGCAGGAAATAACCATAATGTTATCTTAAAGTCAGATGGGACAGCTTGGATTTTAAGTTCATCGTTTATGGTTTTAGGTTTACCATTTATGGTATGGCCAAAGGATCCAGCACCATCTTTGATGGAGGGTCTCTCCCAAGTTATTGATATTGCGGGTGGAGGTGCTCACACGATTGCTTTAAAGTCGGATGGTACGGTTTGGGGTATGGGTGGCAATTATTATGGAGAGCTGGGAGATGGAACAACGGTTAAGAAACCTGTGCCAGTTCAGACAAATGTTTCCGGAATTGTAGATATCGCTGCTGGAACAGCTCACACTCTTACTTTAAAGTCAGATGGTACGGTTTGGACTTTTGGATATAATTGGGCCGGTCAATTAGGAGATGGAACAACCATAAATAAATCAACACCGGTTCAAGTAATCGGCCTCGATCTTATTTTTGAAAATTAATGCTTCTTCACTTTTTCGAAGAAGATTTCCCATCAAATTTTTAGGATGACATTTACAAAAAGGTAAATGCACTTTATTTCAAAAAAAGTAACGAAAAATTTGACAGATGCAAATTATGGATTACCTTGTACCATGATCGCGCGGGTTCATAGTGGTTGGAGTGTCGATACCTTCTTATAGTCAATTGTTTTAAATAGCCGGCCACCCTTTGTCTTTATTTTTAGAGTTCATGGGTGTGGCATCCACTAACCCTATCTAATTTAACCCACAATAACCCACAACAAGGAGGTTCTATGATAAAGTTTCGAAATTCAACAACAACTATTTGGCATCTTTGTATTTTTAGCACTTTTATCTTTTTCAGTGGTGATATCTATGCTGCTGCAGCTAAAAAAGCTGCTCCTCCCCAGGCATCACCTGCTTCCAAGGAATCTAAAGACAAAGAATCTGAAGATAAGAATAAGGGCAAGGATGCCAAGGAGCTTGGAACTCCTTCACATTTAGATGCCAAGGCGGTTTCAGAGAGCCAAATTAATCTTACTTGGCAGGATAGATCAGATAATGAAACTGGTTTTAAGATTTTGCGTAAGATAGGTAATGGAGCGAGCGGTATTTTTACCCAAGTTGCAATTGTAGGCGCAAATATAACGGCATATAGCGATAAGGGGCTTATTCCCAATACGGGGTATTCTTATCGTGTACAGGCGTTTAATGCTAAGAAAGTTTCACCGGTGTCGAAAGTAGCGATGGCAACAACTAAAGAGAAAAAGTTAAACCCGCCAGCGGCCCCTACGAATTTAGTAGCAACAGCTATTTCGGATAACGAAATTGATATCACTTGGGAAGATCGTTCAAATAATGAAACAGCTTTTCTCATCGAACGTAAAGGGGGCGCTTGCCATGAGGAAGGTGTCTATGAACAGATTGCGGTTCTGAATTCTAATATCACGACTTATAGTGACACTCGATTACAAGCGAGCACTGAATATTTTTATCGTGTTCGTGCAACGAATTCTGCTGGTAACTCGGCTTATTCCAACGAAGCCAGCGCTACTACAAAAAGGGTTGTGATTGTTGCGGCTTTGGATGGCGGATATTTTCATAGTGTGGGACTAAGAAACGATGGTACGGTTTGGACATGGGGCGGTAATGCATTCGGACAATTAGGCAATGGAACCATGGGAAACAATGTCGCGACTCCCTCGCAAGTCAATGGATTATCCAATGTTATGGCAGTAGCTGCTGGTGGACTTCACACAGTTGCTTTAAAGACTGATGGGAGTCTGTGGAGCTGGGGATACAATTATTGCGGCCAATTAGGTGATGGAACAAAAACTTCTAGGAGTACGCCGGTTCAAGTGATATGCCACGATGTAATTGCTATTTCTGGGGGCGGGTGTTTTACTCTAGCTCTAAAATCGGATGGCACAGTTTGGAGTTGGGGGCAGAATATATTTGGTCAATTGGGTGATAAAACAACCGTTCAGAGATTAACTCCCGTACAAGTTGTAGGTCTTTCCAATGTTATTGGGATTACAGCAGGACCATTTTTCTCAGCGGCCCTAAAAGCTGATGGGACGGTATGGGCCTGGGGTATGGCAGGTGAACTTGGGATAGCAACGCTATCACCGTATAGCGCTGTGACTTCACCGGTTCAGGTAAAAGGATTATCAAATATTATCGATGTTGCTGCGGATTCAGGTGGAGGTGGACGAATCATGGCTCTACGATCAGATGGAACGGTTTGGACATCAGGGGATAATTGGTATGGTTCGCTAGGCAATGGCACAACTCAGAGTTCTTATACTCCTGTCCAAGTGAGTATAACCGATGTGGTTGCCGTTGCGGATGGATCATTTGCGAACCTTGCTTTAAAAGCAGATGGAACGTTGTGGACATGGGGAGATTATGCTTTGTCACCTGAAGGCAAGTATTTCTTACAGAAGACCCCAGCTCAGGTCGCAGGTCTGCCGGGCCAAATTGTTGGAGTTTCAACGGGTCAGTGGCATCGTCTTGTACTGATGGCTGATGGTAGTGTATATGCTTGGGGCTACAATACGAGCGGCCAGGTAGGGGATGGAACAATTACTTCAGTTGCTGATCCCGATCCCTATGTGAGAGTTCCTGTTCAGGTAAAAGGATTAGATCTGATCTTAGATAAATAGCCTGCTTAATTACCGATAATTTGGATATTTCGTTTTAAGTTCTTGTTTTAAGCGAGAAGCTTGGTTTGTCTCGCCAGCGGCTTCGAATGCCTCAATTGCGTGGGCAAGCGAGCGCGGAGTCATTTCCGCATCATCATAGAGTACTGCAACACTTAAAAAATATTTACCAGCTTCCGAAAACTTTTTCTGATCGAACATCATTTCTCCTAAAAGATAACGAGCTTGCGCATTGTTTTTGCCTTCGGGTTGCAAGCGTAAAATATCTTCAGCAATTTCTTGGGAACGGGTAAATTCTTTTAATGCCATATAAGCTCGGATAAGCTCTAATTTCGTTGCCATCATTTCTGTTGGGGTTGGGTAATCTTTTTGGTAGTTTTCAAGTGTTGCAATAGCTTCCTTCCATTTGGATTGCGCTGTAAGGCTTTTTGCTAGTCCCCATTTTGCGGATTGTTGCCAAGTAGAAGCATTGGGATGGGATAAAAGTTTGTGAAAATATCGTTCCGCAGAAGCATCGTCTTTTTCGTGAGCGCTTTGTTGGGCAAGCCAACCATAAATTTCTGGAGCGAGGAGTGGCGTATTTGTAGGGAGACCATCCAGTTCCTTTAGAAGCGCAATACGTTGCTTGAGGTGGTAGTGGGCTAGAATGATGCGCGAGGTTGCTTGCGATTCATAGTCTTTGGCATTGGTCTGACGCGCCTTTTGAAGGTAAGGAAGCGCTTCCGCATACTTTTTTTCTTCAAAAAAGCTCCAGCCAATCCAGTAAGCTGCATCATTCGTAAATTTGCTTTTTGGAAAATCTTTTGCAAGCTGTTCAAAGGTCTGGCGCATCGCAGAATATTTTTTGAGTTCACCATACAAAAGAGCTGTGCGATAGATTGCTGTCTCCCGTTCAGTTGCTTTTGGAAAACGTTCTGTAAGTTCTTTAAATGAAACAATCGCAGCCTCAAATTTTCCCATTTGTTCCTCGATAGAACCACGTTGAAACAAAACATTAGCTGCATAAGGATGGCTTGGAAAACGTTTAAGAAAATCATTAAAGATCTGGATGGCTTGTTCGTGGCGAGCGATTTGTACTAAACTTAGCCCGTGGTGATAAAGGATATCGGGTATCCATTCAGAATCTATTTTTTCTAAAGAAATTGATGTGTAAGCTGTTATCGCAAAAGAATAGTCTTTTCTTTGAAAAGCGCGTTCAGCTTGCAAGTAAAGTAAGCGAGGAATTCCTTGAGCTTTGGGATAAGTTTTAAGAAACGTGACTACTTCTGCATCCCAAGATGATGTTTCGATGGCGTAAAGACAAAGCAATCGTTCATAGGCAGCATTTTCGGCAGATGTATGCTGCGGATATTTTTTTAAGAAGACGTTATAGTGCTCAACGGCCTCCTTGTATTTTTTTAGTAAACGCAAGGTATGTGCATGTAGAAGGTTTGTTTCAGCATCGCTGCCATCTGGAAAATGATTTTTTGGGTTTGTGAGAATCTTTAAAACAGCTTCGTATTGATCACTCTGATAGTATGCGCGAACAAGATTCAGATTGGCTGTATTTGTCCACTCTGGAGGAACATCCATTTTTTGAACCTTTTCAAAAGTAGCCACAGCAGAGGTCCACTTTTGAGCTTTCATTTCAAGTGCGCCTAATTGGATGCCTGCTTCGGCTTGCAGGAGTGGAGAAGCGCGGATTTCCAATACTTTAGAATAAAAGACACGAGCTTCTTCTTCGTGACCAGAAGCTTCACCTACCTTCGCCAATTCCAAGAAAGCGAACCCGCGATATGGATTTTCTTTTTCTGTGCCAGCCAATTCCTGAAGCATGGGAACGGCCTCTTTAGATTTTTTAAGTTGAATCAAAGTACGCGCTTCGTAGAAACGCGCAGTAAGACGGGTTTCCACGCCT
Source organism: uncultured Verrucomicrobiota bacterium (assembly GCA_964575565.1). GTDB lineage: Bacteria > Verrucomicrobiota > Verrucomicrobiia > JABWAM01 > JABWAM01 > CAZNSF01. The sequence continues at coordinate 5,076 of CAZNSF010000070.1, forward strand.
TCTGCGCTTTCGGCAGCTTCACGAAATTTTTTAAGCGCTTCCGGATAATGACCGGAGTTCCATTCCATTTCTCCCAACCGGAAACTTGCTCTAGCAAAGAATGTGCCTTTCGAAAAAGCTTTTTGAATCACTTGGTATTGTTCGCGTGCATGATCCAATTCTCCTAATCCTCGCAAACAATCAGCTATTCGGTACATGGCCTCCTCCGCAAAAACTCCACGGGGGAACCATTCCAAGTATTTTCGATATTCGGTGATTGCAAGATCGTAAAATTCCTTAGTTAAAAATCCATTTGCAAGGTCTATTTGAACATTTTCTAATCGTTCCGGTGGAACGTTTGTAGAAACACCAGAGATAGAGTTTGTGCCCTGGGCAACCACGAACGGCTGTGTCGCAAGAAGTAAGGTAATAAAAATAAGCCAGATCACTTCTTATTTTTGGCATACTTTTTTGATTCTGTCATTCTGAACCGATCTTTCGTATTTGACAAAAGGAGTATGGGTACTTCATCTTTTGTGGTCTTGTGAGAAATCACCTCATGAAAGGTCTTTTTTGCCTAAGCTTTTGTGTTTTCCACTTACTTGGGTATACCGCAGAACCAGAAACCACAGAACCAGAGAAATCTGTAGTCCATATTACGACGTTTGCTCAACGTCCTTTTTGGGATAAACCATGGCAGTTCGAAAGTGTTCAAAAATTTACAGGTTCTGGCTTTGTCATTAGCGGTAAAAGGATTATGACTAACGCCCACG
>CAZNSF010000071.1:0-3476 GCA_964575565.1 uncultured Verrucomicrobiota bacterium
AAACGCCCTGTTTTGGCAACTGGGTGGCTGTATATGTTGCCTCATTTTTTAGAAACAGAAGATCAAGAGAAAACACTCCGAATACTTATGGAAAATGAGAAGATATATAATGCCCTTACTGAAAGTAGCGAAGTCGTTGAGACCAACATGCAAACTTTATATTTTTTGGACCTTCAAAATATTGAAATTCGGCGTTTCGTTACCGACTTTTTTATAAAAGAATTGAATATGTCCGACAAAGAACGTTGTCTCGGAGATATTGGAAGTGATCTTTTTTCTCGCTCATCATCAGGTTTTTTAATTGGGGATGGTGGTACCTATCAGTTTACGGAAAAGGAGGTCGAAGGTCGGCTAAAGCTTCTGGATGAACTAGAGCCCTTATTAGATACACCCATTCTTCAGCAACGTCTTAAAGAAACTCGTCAACGGTTACAGGACGAGTTGAAAGCCGGTAAATAGTAAAAACTTGTGTTTGGACTCCAGTGATACATACAATATTTTTGTTACACGTGTAACAAAAATATTGTATGTTTTCCTAAACATTTTAAGTGGCCTCTTTCAGTATAAACTCAAATGACCAAGGGCTAATAAACCGTAATACGTATATTCACAATCCAGGATATCATCCGCCCAGTGACCATAAAAACAGCCTTTATTAGTCCACAAAGTATCCACAAAATCTAAACAAGGTTCAGCGAGTTTTTCTAACGAAACTTGCATGCCAGCTAATGCATGGAGGGCTGTAGCCGTAGACAATAAATCGGGCACCTGAATCATCGGCGTAGCAACAAAACCGCCTTCTGGTTTACATCGAGCTAATAACCAATCTCCCAATTGTGGATCGATGGGTTGTTGAAGATTACGTAAAAGAGTAACTGCTGCTGCCGTAGCTGGTGTAGTGCCCATGGCTAGGCCAGGTTCATTAGCATAAGCGCCATCTTTTGTTTTCAGCAGGTGAAGAGAATTTATAAGACCTTCCGGATTAGAAGGTCGACTGCCTAAATCTTGATAAGCACCCAAAGCAAGGAAACTCCCGTAAACAGTGCCTGCTTTGCTTTTTTGTACAGCATGATGATATCCACCCGCCTCCGCAGGGTGCCATGGGCTCCCGCCCGTGGAGGCTCCACCATCGCCCGATCGATATTTTTCGATTCGGTTTAAAATAGTTTGGTAAATTTTCGATTCCAATTTGCTCCGAGATAAATTTGCCCACGAACGAGCAAGACAACAAAGATGAATAAAATCCAGAGACTCTCCATCACCGAATGTTTGTAAATATTTAATGATACGGTCAGAAGGGATCTCGGCTTGAAGAGCCAATAAAGATTCGATACCAAAGATGGTGTAATAAAGATCACTTTCGCCATGACGGTTTTTAAAACCGCCATCACCATTGATTTGGCTAAGCGTAAATTCACCAACCAGCCCGTGGGCATCACGCAATAGTTTCGGTGAGAGCCTGGCGACCTGCAACATTTCGAGCCTCAAACTCATGGCACCACCCTTTAATTTCGAGATCGTTAAAAATTTTACCCATCACTCGCCGCAACAAACCTTTGAGTGTAGCATTTTCTAAGGAACGTAAGGAGCGAACAGCCTCTTCTTTATAAGAATCCAAAAGACGTTGAGCTCGTTTCTCAACTTCAAGGGTTCGAATAATTTTTTCAATTTCCTCTTTAGCTTCCTCGTAGGGAATGGCTCGTTGCCAAACAAGCCTCAACAGATTCTTTGCATCTTCTTTAGCGCGTTCATATCCAAGAGCTAAAAGTACAGAAGGTCTCATAGCCTTGATATCGCCCGAATCATTGTTATCAAAGAAATCTTGGAGATCATCCCGGATTTGGTAGGCAATCCCTAAAGATTCGCTATATTGGGTTAATACTTCGCCTACATCATAATGGGTATCTGCAAAAAGAGTGCCTAATCGGAGAGCTACTTCAAAGGCAGGCGCTGTTTTTTGGCGAAAGATATTTAAGACTTCCAGCGAAGATAAAGGGGTCGGTTTGCGAGCCCAAGAAAGCTCGGCTCCTTGGCCAAGGCAAAGAGTTCGGTGACCCAGAGCCGCTACACGTAACATTTCAGTTTTGATAGTCGAAGAAATTTGGGTTTCTGCAATCAAGCGGTATCCTTCGCCAATAAGAAAATCGCCAATATTTAAGGCCAACGGTATGCCATATTCTTGATGGAGAGTTTTTTCTCCATAACGTGAAGGGTCGTCATCTTCGATATCATCATGGATCAGAGATGCTTTATGGAAACACTCAACGGCTACCGCAATTTTTTTTAAGTCTTCGGGGATAGATCCTTCCGGATCTTGCTGACAAGCCTTGAATACGCAAACGGTCAGGAAAGGGCGCCATCGTTTTCCTGCGCATGATAACCACTGGCAAGCTATTTCTTGGGTAGGGTTGGTCGGAGTTCCAAGGATATTAGAAAGAGATTGGCTGCTAAACCAGGAATCTACTTCTGTACGTAAAGCATCTAAATCTAGCCGATGCGTTTTATCATCACTGGTCAAATGGATGACATCCCATACCCAATCCAAATCAACCGTGGTATCTATACAATCATCATTAAGTAGTGGAATGGCTACTCCTGGGATTGCAGCGGCTTCCATATAAGGAAAAGTTTTTTCTAAAACCGAAAGACAACTTACCCCTACAATCGCCTCGATTTTTCCTGTTTGGATAATTTGCATCACAAGAGGGCTTCCTTCAGCCACAAGCACCGCGTAACCTAACCGCTCAGCTTCTTCTTGCAAATCTTGGATACTACAAAGCCCGCATCGTTTGCAAAGTAGACCGAATTCATCGAATGGCGCAGGACATTTAGCTTCTACACGAAGGCATTTTGGCAATAAGAGGAGACGTTTTTGGTAAGGAACAGAAGCTAAAGATTCTCGCCAAGTTTCGTTATTCACTAAAATGGCTACATAATCTTTATATTTTTGATTGGTGTTTGCTCTTTGAACCACGCTATCGGAATGGGCGCGCAACTCACCAAACGATAAAGGAGGAACTAATTTCTTTTCTTCCATGTAGTCCCGGACAACTTCCAGAATCTGGTCGCGTTCCAGTTTAGTTTGTGGAATATTTTCCTTGGGCGGCCTGACTTTTTGTACAGGCACCATTTTGGGCAGAGCTAAAGTGGCTTCTGGCATCATCGATTTGGCTTAATTTTGTAAAACGGCTTGTGCACGAGCTTTTGCTTCTTCGGCTTTCGCAAGAATTTCCTCTGGAGAAGGCAGCGATTTTAATACTTCAGGAGGAATATCCATTTGGCTTTGTAATTTTTCTAGGCATTTTTGGCGTTCTTTAAGCGCGCGTTCTTCATCGCGTTCCTTAGTAAAGCGCGATTGAGCTTTCTGGCTACGTTCTCGCAGAACCTGGTAAATATCTCCACCCAAAAGCGCGGAAATATCAATTTTCATTTTCTCACGTTGCAGGTCTTCCGCGCGGACGATATCCCCGTTAATA
>CAZNSF010000072.1:0-5130 GCA_964575565.1 uncultured Verrucomicrobiota bacterium
TTATCGGCACGACATCCGATTTCTTTCGCCAGTGAGCGTGCTGATGAGAGGGAAAGATCTACCACACAAGCACAAACTGTTTCCGGATGAAGGGCTGCGCAACGCGCTCGTTTCTGGCCTATCCGACCACACCCGATAATAGCCGTTTGTAATTTTTTAAGCCGAGCCATGGAAGTTTAGAGGTTTAGAAGTTATTAAAGAGTTACCTAAAGAATGACGTTCGAGCAAGAATAGATAAAATAAGGATGGTCAACCATCGTTCACTTTTTAAGTTGAAGAACAAAACCGCAAAAATGATGAACCCCATACATAAAACGGAATGAAGAACGTACTTCGAAGCAATCTCCAAAAAGAGCTAGATAATTTTCTGGTGTACGGATATATCGGCCGCGATCATGTTTAAGGAGAAATTGCGAAAGCCGATCCGAAAAAGATAACGATCCGCTTTGGGGAGGGAGTATGGGTTCGGAAATAAGAATTTGTGTTTCGGAAGAAAGATTCTCTCCCAAATATTTACTTAGCGATTGAACAACAGAGTCGGGTAAGTGGTGAAGCACAGAAAAAGTGCATACAATATCAAACGAAGTTTTTTTAAATGGGAGAGTTGCTGCATCAGCACAAAGGAAGAGCCCTTTTGGATAATGATGTTTACCCCATTTTACGTAGCCGAATTCGAGATCAACGCCAACGTAATAAGATTTGAGGCCATCCCAGATGCGATGAACACAGCTTCCTGTTGCACAGCCAATTTCAAGAATACGATGATTTGGTTTTGCGAATTGTTTAAAAGCTTTTTGCATAGCTCGATAGTTCGCGCTAGTCCAATGTTGCTGAAGATCGAATAAAAACCCGCTCCGCTGAATCCAATTCCAAATTTTGTGCATTATTTTAAAATAGTGGTTAAAGCAAAATATTCAAGTAATGGGGAATTAGGCTTATAGCATCGAGATATGATATTGTCTTTTTAAATCGTAGAGGTAATAAATGCCCATTCCATATAATATCATCGGTATCGCATTGGAACTTGGTTTTGTTTGAGAAGTGATTTAATCCCTATTTTTCATGACACAAAATACCGTATTGGCCATCGAAGAAAAAGTTTGGTGGAAAGATGAATGTTGCATTCGATGGATTGCTATTATGGTTTTTTTTGTGGCGCTCATTCCACGAATGATAGCCCCTCTGGCTACTTCCATTTGCTACGACGAATTAGCTACAAAAAATAGTGGGCCCATGTTAGAGCTCCTTAAAAAAGGAGATTTCCAATCAGAAGAGTGGGCGGAGTATCCTTACTTCCCATTTTATAAGTATGTTTACGGCCTTATTCCCCAAATGATTTTAGGCTCTGATCCATCGGATCCTGATGATTTGTTGGGTGCTCGATGGATGGGCGCTCTTTTAGGAAGTGGCATCATTTTAGTTACTTTCCTTATCGGTATAAAAATACTGCCGATGCCAGCAGCGTTGATAGGTGCGTTGTTTCTTGCATTTGTCCCTACGGTTTTAGGTCATGACCGAATTGCTATGCACGATGCACCTAGTCGTTTATTCGCATTCATAGCCTGGTGGTTTATTTTGAGGTGGAACGAAAGACGTTCTTGGAAAGATTTTTTCTGGAGCGCGATTTTAAGCGGTCTTTCCATCGTTTTTTTCCACCGTACAGGGATCATGAGCTTTTTAGCAATGGCCATTTGGTTAGCGTGGGTTTTAAAGACAACACAACCGCTTGTAATAAACCGTGTTCGTACCTTTGTTTTGTTTGGGCTAATTTCATTCAGCGCATTTCTAGCGGCAGTTTGGTTGTTTTGGCCTTATATGTGGTCCCGACCCACCGAGCTCCTGCGTTGGTATCTAGACCCTCTTAAAACAGCGAGTACGAGTACAAGCTCAGAATTTTGGTTTGGGCGCATTCAAATATTGCCTTGGTATTATTATTTTGTGGCACTAGCCATTAGTACACCGCCTTTAACGTTTTTGGCTTCTCTTTTTTGGCAAGGTCGTTCATTTGGGCGCGCTTTGCGTGAACCAATACTTTTAGCCCTTTTTCTTCTTATTTGGGTTCCACTTCTTGTAGTGACTTTTACTTACAAGCAAATCTTAGCGCATTATCTTCAAATTGTCTTCCCAGCGCTTTGTTTAACTGCGGGTGCGATGGTTTGGCAAATTCGATCTTGGATAACACGGAAATTCCCAGAATGGAAAATGGCAGGCTGGGTTGTGGTGATTCTTCCTTTAGCTATGGAGCTTTATGCATGTGCAAGTGTGAATCCATATTTCATGCAATATTTTAATGTTTTTACAGGAGGTGGAGCTTGTGTGGTTAAAAATCGCCTCTTCACGCAAGCTACTTACGGAGAAGTGATACATCCTTTGTTTAAATATTTACATACTCATGGCAAACCAGGTTCAACCGTCCTCTGCCGATTCGGAGCATGGCCCGGACTTGGAAAGTTGAATCGTTATGTAGGTCCTTCGTTTCTTCTGCAAGGTCACCGAGCAATTGATCCTCTAGGCGCTTATTATATCCTACGTATAGGGATAGAACGTGATAATCCATTTTATCGCTATGAACCCGACCCTTTTTTCTATCAAAAGGTTATGGATGTAATGGTTGATGGAGGAAGTTTTGCTGATGTATGGGAACGCAGAAGAGATTTTGAGGCGCACGATCTTCTTTATGTAGATGACTTTGCATCACCGCAGATCACACATTTTATAGTGGGACTTACCAATGTTAATTTAAATCCATTTTCTGATGGCAAAATTTATACTGCTAATCCACAAGAGCACAGTGCGATGGCAATAAGGATTCCTGCTGTTTTTTTTAAAGATCGATCTAAGCTTCGTTGCGAAGTAGATCTACAGATGCGTGAAGGATGGTTCCATATGCTTGCAGGGGACGACCTAAAAAGTCTTCAACCCATGGGCGAGGCAAGCCACTTTGTTGGAAAAGTTGAAGGGAGAGAATTTATACATCCTACCGGTAAAGATTTGTACATTGCTTTTGAATGGCATAGCTCTCATCCATGGGATGGTAGCTCCATTAATTTTTGGAATACGGACTGGATTGATGCGCTTAGGATCTTCGGAAAATCACAATAACCAATGCACATTCATTGGATCGCTAATGGTATTGTTCCACCACCGCAATCAATGGGCGGCGGAGACCGAATTATGGTCGAATGCGTTCGCCGCTGGAAGAAGAATCATCGAATCACTATTTATGGATGGGAAGGCACACAAGTTTTATGTGATTATCAAAAACTTAAAGGCGTTGAACACGTATTGTGGTCTGCCAAACATTTTTGTTCTTCCAGCTTCCCTATTTTATTTGCCGCTCAAACCTGGAATGGGCGGCATTATGCTAAGAAAATAAGTTTTGATGATGACGAACAAAATGTGTTGATATCAAATTCGGATTTCCCTCCAGATGCCTTACCAGCACAAATCATCAAACACCGTTATCCCCATATTCCCTGGATAGCTGCATTTTATCTTTTTGCACCCCGCTGGCTGGATATCTTGCGCGGCAGGTCTGGACCGGGATTTCTTTTTACTGCTTATCGACCTATCCAACGATGGATTTTACGGGGGTTACTCCGATCAGCTGAAATGATTCTTGTAACCGGTGAAGAAGATCGTCAACGCATGATCCAATTTGGACGAACACCAGAATCTATCTATGCTGTTCGTGGTGGGGTTGATTTAAGTATTCTAGAACAAGTACCAGAGCCTATCCAAAAACAATACGATGCTGTTTTTGTTGGAAGATTTCATCCCCAAAAAGGTGTTCGTCAGTTATTGGAAATCTGGAATTTAGTTTGTAAGAAAAAACCCGATGCACGTTTAGCAATGATCGGCGTTGGGCCACTCGAGGCCGAACTTCGAGAGAAACGCGATCAATTGGGATTACAGAATGCGATTGATTTTCTTGGTTTTTTGGATGGTACTGAAAAATATCAGGTGATCAAAGCAAGCCGTGTTGTGGTACATCCCGCTATTTACGACAGTGGCGGTATGGCCGCAGCAGAGGCGCTTGCTTGTGGATTGCCTGGTGTTGCCTTTGATTTATCTTCGCTCAAAAGTTATTATCCAAAAGGCTTTTTGAAAGCAGCATTAGGGGATTTCTCCGCATTCGCTAGTCACATTTTCCAACTTATAACTCAAGCTGATTTGTATGGCAAAATGAGTGCTGAAGCAAAAGCTGTTGGGTTAGAATGGAATTGGGATAATAGAGCGCACGAGCTTTGGCAAACCATCGAAAAGAGAATTATTATTTCAAGAACTTCGTCATGAAATTGGAAGCCATTGATTGTAGTCTATGTCATAGCTCGGATTTTCGATTATTGTTCGAAGCCGAAAATAACCGGTTACAGGTTACTACCCAAAAATTTGCTGTTGTTCGCTGTCACAATTGCGGTTTGGTATACACCTCTCCCCGCCCCGTAGCCAAGGAAATGGGGCGCTTTTATAGCAGCGAATATTATACCCCAAAAACCCATCCTTGGGTTGAGCAACTCAACCAGTTTTTTAACCGGGAACGTACAAACTTTGTAATGAAACATCTGTCTTGTGGGAAAGTCCTCGATATTGGATGCGGCAATGGAGAATTTCTTAATCAAATGGCGAGGAAGAGTTTTGATATACATGGATTGGAACCGTCCGGAGGCGCCATAGAACACTTACCAGAAGCCGTCCGACACAAAGTGCAATTTTGTACTCTTGAGGAAGCTAATTTTCCTAAAGAATCTTTCGATCTAATCACTCTCTGGCATGTCTTAGAACATTTGCCCGCGCCGCTTGATACTATGAGGAAAATTTATAGTCTTCTCAAGCCAGCCGGGGTTCTCATCGTAGAAGTCCCTAACTTTGGAAGCCTTGAATCTCGTTGTTTAGGTCCCCATTGGTTCGCCTTAGATGTTCCACGTCACTTTTGGCATTTTACGCCGGATACTCTGGGCACAATGGCTGGGAAAGCCGGTTTCAAAGGAATTTCAATCGAAACTTCTGCCTGGAAACATCCTTCCCTTGCAGGAACCTATTTACTTTCTAATAGACATGGTATTGAAAAATGGGGGGAAGAACACCTTGGTTTACTGGCTAGATCGAAATTATCAAAACCTGTTTTAA
>CAZNSF010000073.1:0-2936 GCA_964575565.1 uncultured Verrucomicrobiota bacterium
AGGCCACGGGCATTTGCCCGTGGAGGAATGCGGGTGTCTCGCCGTAGTTCCGCGAAGCGGAACGAAGGCGGACTGGAGCTTCGGCGTGGTGTCGCCGAAACCAAAGGTGCCACGGGCTTCAGCCCGTGGGGCTCCACAAAAATCAACGGTGAAGTAGGGAGTAACTTTTTAACGCCTGCCTACAATATAATTTAGGATTGCTGTTACTAAAGGCTAATTGTCTAATAACTTAAATAATGAATGCTCCCCTAAAAGTTGCAGTTATTGGTTGTGGCTATATTTCAATAGAACACCTGACTCATTTAACTCATTCAAAATACTTTGAAGTGATGGGCGTTGCCGATGTAGTCAAAGAAGTGGCTAAAAAACGAGCCAAAGAATTTCGAATTCCTTATTGGACAACAAATTATCAAAATCTTTTGTCTAAAAAAGAAATCGAAGCTGTATTAATTCTTACTACACCTATCACCCATCGAGAGATTGCAATCACAGCTTTGCGCGCCGGTAAACATGTTTTTTGCGAAAAACCTTTGGCTAGTTCTAGCGCTGATTGTAAAGCTATTGCCCAGGCGGCAAAAAAATCGGGGCGCATTTTCCTTTTGGGTTATACGATGCGTCACTCGCCCGATGCTTTAAATCTACGAAAATTAATTTTGAGCGGTAAAATCGGGCGTCCTGTTTTTTTCCGCGATATTTGGGCTTTAAGTAAAGGCTCACCCAGTCCAGCGATTCATGATGCTAAAAAAGGCGGCGGCGTTCTCTTTGAACTTAGCCATTGGCTTGATTTTATTCTTTTTACTTTTGGAAAACCCAAAAAGGTTTATGCAACGATGTCACGATTTAAGCCGGATCGAACAACTGCGGATGATACGTTTTTAGTGATCATCGATTTTGCCTCTGGCGACCAAGCCATCTGGTCTGTTTCCTGGGCTGCGAAAGGATTCGGAAGAACGCCTTCTTGTGTGGGTCGTCATGTGCGTCCAATTACAGATATCATTGGTCCAAAAGGCTCGCTCCATTTCCCAAATGCTGATGGCAAAAAAATTCTTTCTCTTTATAAGGGAAAGGGTCAATCTCTGAATCGGCCTGCCCAAAAGTGGCACTGGGAAACCGATTGGGGCGCTAGCAAAAATGCGTTGGCAATCGAACTCGAACATTTCTATCAATGTATTCGAAAAGGAGTAAGGCCTCTTTGTACAGCCAATGATGGGTTGACTACCGTTGCTCTTATAGAAGCTATTAAAAAATCAAGTCGTATGGGTAAACCAGTCTTATTTTAATTGTAAAAGATCTTTATCATGATGCGTGAGGCGCGATGACAACCGTAACCGATCCAGCCATTGTCAAAGCAATGGCAAGTGTGCAAGCGGCTATTCCGAAAGCCGCGAGTGATCCTGCGCGACCTATGTTTCATTTCCTTCCGCCAGCGCAGTGGATGAATGATCCTAATGGAACTATTTACTACAAGGGTTATTATCATCTCTTTTATCAACACAACCCCTACGGTGATTTCTGGGAACATATACATTGGGGTCATGCACGCAGCCATGATCTTGTCCATTGGGAACACTTGCCTATTGCACTCTGGCCATCGGAGGAGAAAGGCGAAGCGCATTGCTATTCAGGCTGCGTATGGATCAAAGCGCAAGCCGAGCCGAGGATCTTCTATACCAGTGTCCCTCCGAAATCAGAAACTGCGCGACCTTTCGAACAATGGATGGCTATCGGCGACGACGACTTAATCACTTGGCAAAAACATCTTGCCAACCCGATTCTCGATCTAAAAGTACATGGTGATCCGACGTGGGAACATGATTGGCGCGACCCCTTTCTTTTTGAGGAAAGTGGGCGGGTGTTTCTAGTGATTGGCGTGAGAACTAAAACGGAATCGTGCATTGCGCTCTATGAAGCGACAGAATCTTCGCTCATCCGATGGACTTACCGCGGAATCCTTTATCGCGCGTCGAGGCAAGAGTTTGGCTTCTTAGAGTGTCCAAATTTTTTTAAGCTAGGCGATAAGTGGATCCTACTCACGTCACCATTTAAGCCCGTTCACTACTTCGTCGGCTCATTCAATCTGAAGAATTATTTATTCACACCAGAAACATCTGGAGTACTGAATTATAGTAGGCAGTTTTATTCTACGAACATTCTCTTCGATAGTAACGGTCGCTGTGTAGTCTTTGGTTGGGTGAGAGGCTTCCCAGAAAGTAAAGGGTGGTCTGGTTGCTTGGCATTGCCACGCCTTCTCACGATGAGTGCCGATGGCTATCTACTACAGCAACCAGTGCCTGAACTACAATCATTGAGGACAAACCACGTGGCGCTCAACTCGTCAAACTTGAATGGGAGCCATGTAGTCACAAATGTTCATAGTGATACGCTGGAGGTGATCGCCACTTTCAAAAAGGGCAATGCAAAGACGTTCGGTTTGCGATTTAGTCCTACTGCAATCATTCGCTGCGACGGTGTGAGCCTTGAACTTGGCAATGTAAAAACTCCATTGCAATTTGGTAGTGATAAGACTATCACGCTCCACGTGTTCGTGGATAAGTCCGTTATCGAAGTATTTGCAAATGAAGGACGAGTTTGTATGACGTGTGTGGTCGAAGGTATCCACCAAGATCATCCGCTGGAAATTTTTGCTGAAGATGGTAACATAACTTTGTGTTCTCTCGATGCCTGGAACCTGCAGCCGATCGGTTGACAAACGTTGAGAACTTAAAACGTAATAGATGAAAGCATCTAATTTAATGGCTAAAATTAAAACAGATTCCTCTTCATCCATTGGCAGTGTCTTCCCACCAGAGTGGCATGAGCTTAAGGATCTAGAAAGAGGTCGTCGGATCACTCAACTTACTTCTGCATCTTGGAATAGTTATCCTCTCTATTTTTTTGGTCCTTCCATTACTAATGATGGACGATTTTTAGTTTTC
>CAZNSF010000074.1:0-3985 GCA_964575565.1 uncultured Verrucomicrobiota bacterium
ATCACAATCCATTTTATAGAATTGACCTTCTCTGGTTTGATCTTTAGTGTCTTTTGGTAATTTCAGATCCGAAATTACCTCTGTAAAAAAACAGGGATAGTTTCGGTTTTTTTATTTTTATGGCAAATACTGTTTTAGTAGGGGGACAATGGGGCGATGAAGGTAAGGGGCGCATTATCGATGTGCTTACTGAAGAGGCGGATTATGTAGTGCGTTATCAAGGAGGCAGTAATGCTGGCCATGAAGTGCACGTTGGCAACCAAATTTATGTCCTTCATTTAATTCCATCGGGCATTCTTCATCCCAGCAAGGTATGTGTGATTGGCAATGGAGTAGTGGTAGATCCCATTGCTCTGGTAGAAGAAATCCATGCTTTACGCCGACAAGGGATCCGGGTTACCCCGCAAAACTTGGTTGTCTCCGAAATTGCTCATCTTGTATTGCCTTACCACAAACTTTTGGATGAACAACGCGAGCTTCACTATGGCAAACAAAAGATCGGTACTACTAAGCGCGGAATTGGTCCTGCCTATGGCGATAAAGCCGCGCGCACCGGTATCCGTGCTCTTGATCTCCTTAAACCAAATGTATTTCTCAAAAAACTAAAAGCTAAGATTTCCGAGAACAATGTTATTTTGCGGTCGCTTGGTGTAAAGCCTCTATCTTTCAATGCAGTTGCTTCATCGTATCTGCAGGTAGGCCGCTTTCTAAAACCATTTATTCGAGATGGTGTAACCCTTCTGCACGAAGCTGTGCAACGTAAAAAAAACATCCTTTTTGAGGGCGCTCAAGGCACTCTCCTGGATATTGATTTTGGGACTTATCCTTACGTGACCTCTTCCCATCCAACATCGGGCGGTGTTAGCGTAGGAACAGGAATTCCTCCAAATCGAATTAATCGTGTCGTGGGAGTAGTTAAAGCCTATACCACACGCGTGGGTGAAGGCCCTTTCCCAACACAATATGATCAAGAATTAGGCACCCAGATTCAAAAGATTGGTGATGAATTCGGGCGTACGACCGGTCGTGGACGACGCTGTGGATGGTTTGATAGTGTAGTAACTCGCTATGCACAAATGATTAATGGCATTAATGAGCTAGCTGTAACTAAACTGGATGTGTTAGACCATATGCCGGAACTAAAAATTTGCGTCGCTTATCGCAAAGGCAATAAAACTTATCATAAAATACCCATGGATCTTGATATCCTTCAGCACTGCAAGCCTATTTACAAGACATACAAAGGTTGGCAAACCTCTACAAAGCATATTCGCCAATATCGTGATCTACCACAAAACGCCCGTATTTATCTGAAAGCACTTAGTCATCACACAGGCGCTCCCATCTCGATCGTTTCTGTAGGACCAAAACGTGATGAAACAATTTTTGTCAAAAATTAAGAATTGCTTTTGGAAATTATTGTCTTGATCAAAATTTCACCTATTTCCAACTTAGTTTGGTTAGGCACTGTATTCTTAATTTTACCTTGAAGTCTACTCCTCAAAAATATGGTCTAGCATCTATCCCTCGTCATGTTGCTATTATTATGGATGGCAATGGTCGCTGGGCTAAACAAAGAACCTTTGCACGTATCCAAGGTCATCGGCAAGGCGTGGAATCTGTACGCGCGGTAGTCAGAACTGCTGGGGAAATTGGGGTTGAGTATTTAACATTATACGCTTTTTCAAAAGAAAACTGGAATCGCCCAAAAAATGAGGTAAAAGCGTTAATGAAGTTACTCGAAGATTACCTTAAAAACGAAATCCAAGAGTTAAACGAAAATAATGTTCAGCTTCATACGATTGGCAACATCGAAGATATGACGGAAAGAGTTCGACGGCAACTTGATCTTACCCAAAAAGCTACTGTAAAAAATACAGGATTAAAACTTATTCTTGCTTTGAGCTATGGCGCACGGCAAGAAATCGTTATGGCAGCACGCCAAATTGCACAAAAGGTCGCTGATGGTTCAATGGTTCCTTCTCAAGTAAATGAAGACGTGCTTTCCAAGCACCTTTTTACAAAAGAATATCCTGACCCTGATTTATTAATTCGTACTAGCGGCGAACTGCGTATTAGTAATTTTCTGCTTTGGCAAATCTCTTATTCAGAATTTGTAGCTTCGCCGGTGCTATGGCCAGATTTTCGGAAAGAACACTTTTTAGATGCTTTACGAGAATATGGCAAACGCGACCGCCGTTTTGGCACTGTGGTTTCTTAAAAACTTATTTATGTTTTCTAAACGCTTAATAAGTTCCATCATCTTATGGGCAATGGTGCTCGGTGTGCTCTTTTATCTAGGCACCCTCGCTTCGGCATTATTGTGCTGTCTCATCAGCACTATTGCCTTGTGGGAATTTTACGACATGCTTGGGAAAGGCGGTTTGCGATGCTATAAACCATTAGGTCTTGCAGGCGGAATCCTTCTTTCCGCAGGCACATGGGTTGGACTCCATGTGAGCAATCCGCTTCTCATCAGTACCTTTGAAATCCTGTTTCTGGTTTGCTTGGTATTAGGTCTTTTCCTTCATCAGCTTGCGGACCACGAAAACTCTGATGCTATTCAAACAATCGGAAATACTCTCCTCGGAATCATTTATGTGCCATGGCTTTTTAATTTTGTTCCCAAGATCAAATATCTCTACGATGGCGGGGAAGGTCCGGGCTGGCTTTTTGTTTTTTATTTGGTAGCCGTTACCAAATTTTGCGATTCCGGCGCTTATGCAACAGGAAGAATATTTGGACGACATAAAATGACTCCACGGATTAGTCCAAATAAAACATGGGAAGGATTACTGGGCGGTCTTGTGGTTGCGCTTATTGCAAGTGTAACAGCCTTTGAATATCTAAAACCGCGTATCTCGCTAGTGGGCTTCAAATCTGAAGATGCTGTGATATTAGGCATTCTTCTAGGAATAGCAGCCACGGTGGGTGACTTAAGTGAATCCCTTCTAAAACGACAAACAAAAGTTAAAGACTCTGGCGGCGTTTTACCAGGCATTGGCGGCGCGCTCGATTTAATCGATAGTCTTCTTTTTTCCGCACCTGTTTTATATATCTACCTTAAACTCTTTGTTCATCCTACCACTTAATTTAAGCGCGTAACGCTTCTAAGATTTCAGCAGCGTGTTCGTCGGGCTTTACCTGCGGCCAAATCTTTTTAATTTTTCCATCGGGACCAATTAAAAATGTGGTGCGATAAACGCCCATATACCTACGGCCCATAAACTTCTTTTCGCCCCAAACTCCGTAATCTTGGATAATTTTCTTTTCCTCATCTACTAAAAGAAGAAAGGGTAGTTTAAATTTCTTCGAAAATTTCTCATGGGATTTTATCGAATCTGGGCTTACTCCAAGGACGACAGCTCCATTTTTTTGGATTTTCTTCCAAGAATCACGAAAACCACATGCTTCCTTAGTACACCCCGGCGTATCATCTCTCGGGTAAAAGTACAGAACTACGGATTTTCCTTTAAAGTCTTTGAGAGATACTGTAGTGCCATTTTGAGTTTGCGCAGTAAACAGAGGTGCGGATTGACCTTCGCGAATAAGCGTGGACATAGTAGAAGCAGTATAACCATCCTAAAAAAAATGACAACCGATGATATTTCCCTTTTAAAACGTATTGGGTCGGTGCCTTACCTCAATGCTCGTCCACTGATCTTTGGAATAGAAGAGCCCATCACGCTCGAAGTGCCCTCTAAACTAGCCGATAGCTTAAGGAATGGTAAACTCGATGTCGGCTTAATCCCTACTGCAGAATATCTCGAACATCCTTCCTACCAAATTGTCCCAGGAATTTCTGTGGCCTGCCGCGGCCCTGTCCAAAGTGTTTACCTTGCTCACCGAAAACCTTTTGCTCAATTGCAAACAGTAGCTCTCGATCCAGCTTCGAAAACTTCGAATCTTCTTCTTAAGGTCATCTTTGCTGAATTCTTAAGGCTTACACCGCGTTACGAAATTCCAAAAAATAGAGTTTCTTACG
>CAZNSF010000075.1:0-8167 GCA_964575565.1 uncultured Verrucomicrobiota bacterium
ATCTGACATTCCTTCTGCTGTGCCAGTTCTCGAAAAACACTCCCAAGATCCTTTCGTAATTCCTGATAAAGGACCTTCCTGCGACATTTCGGAATGAATACCACATGGTATTTGCATTCCCATTTTGTATGTTTAGACTCTCATAATCGTTCATTTTATTTCCTTATCGTTAGCCTTGAGCGGTTCACGATATGGAGATTGCAGAGCGAATCCCGGAGTTGTCAAACCCTGGGAGTCCCCCAGCAAAGCTGGGGGATTACCTTTTATTTAGATAACAATTTGAATGATGGTGAGATGGTCAGTAGTAACTATCTCATTTGTTCTTAAGAGACATTGTGAGTTCGTCTTGCAAGATGGTCCAAAAACCTCTTGTTGACCAACCTGTAATAATAAATCCCTCTGGAATTTTTACGAAGTAATTCGACGAGAGAAAAACTGGATGACTTTCTTGGTTCCATACCTCTTCTTGATCTTTGGTTTCAAGACGTTGAGTTTGTTCTGATGGCAACTCAAATTCAATTGAAAACTCCGATGCCTTTTTTTCATCAGCCTTAAACCAATATAGAGAGTAATCTCTTGCTAGCCGAACACTAGGTTTACGAGCTGTTAGCAACCAGAGATCTTTATCGTAAGCAGCTGCTGCTATGATGCTGGCTTCTGGGTCAAACCCTACTAAATCTGATGGGAATTCCCATTTGGGTTGACCTACGGTTGCTTCTTTTTCAGTAAGCGAAGGATTCTTTAATAATATCTCAAGTTGTGTTTGATCTCGTCCAATCCACAGGACTTCGTCAAACCTACCACCAGCATTGTAATTACTAGGGCGGAGTATAAGAAGACCGTCTTTTTCCAATTTATAATTAAACTGATAACCCTTTATTGAGACCGAAGATTGCCAATCTTTTTGCGAAGGTTTTTGATTATAAACTTGATGATCCGTTGCTCCTAATGAGAAAAGTGTTCTCAAACCTAATCGTCCTCCATCCCAAAGGCAACAAGGAGTAAAAGCATTTTTGTTATCAAGAGAGTTCAGCACGGGGCGGCGCCGTGTGCTCACTAAAGTCTCAATTTGTCCGTCCCGTAAATCCATCGATAAAATTCCACTTGCCCCTTCATTCCAAATATTTCGAAAAAGAAAATATAGCTTTTCACCAACAAACTGTGCCTCGTAAATTGAAAGTGGAATAGGAAAAGCCTGCCATTTTTTAGTCTTCCGATTATAAACTTTAATAAAACGCGGATAGGCAACCACAATGTAGCGTTCTGATACCAGTGGAACTCCATACTGAGTAGTTGCTGTTGCTCCGATAGGGGTCAATTCATCGGGGATAGCAAAAAATTCCTCATATCCAGAGATCGGATCCACAGCGCACACACGTTGGTTAGAGGCATATATGTAGTTATCAACATACCAAAGCTTTCCGCTCTGATAACCTAATAAACCTGCATGTTGAGGCAATGGATGGAAATTTTTAACTTTTAAAATAGAGTGCTTGGAATGCTGTCCCGTGGAATCCCATTCCTCAACTAACTTGAGATGGTCACGAATGGCATAACAAATAGCAGCCTTGAAAGTTTTCAGTTCCTCTGCAGAAAGTGTTCCAGACATGTTTGCTCGATCTCGAAATTGATCACATTCTTTTAAAATCTGCTTGAGTTCCGTTTCTGTAAAATCTTTTCCCCAAAAAAAATACTCCAAAAGGGTTGGGTCAATCTTTTCTGCTTTCGTTAAAAGCCATCCAAGAAATTCCAGACGAAAGGTTTTGGAGCCGAATGGCACAACAGGATAAAGTTCGGACGTAACAAATTGAGAGGATTTGCTCTTAAATAAGCCATCCCTTTCTCGCCATAAAAAATCACAAGCAGCAGAGCCGATCTTTTTTCTTTCTTCCTCTTTTTCAGTTTTTACCTCGCCAGCAGAGTGGAACGCTAAACTCCATCCATCGATTTGAGTTTGAAGATCATTAGAGAATTTTAGATTTTGAATAAACTCTCGCCAAGAATCGTTAGGATTAAGAAGAAGCCAAGGAGCTCTACCTGATGAAAGACCTCTTTTGCTTTTTTGTGTTCTAAAGTGCTGATCACGAAGAATTAGAAAAATGCGAATGGATTTTGCCCATTTTTGTTTCTTTAGCAAATCACGATAGGCCATCAACGTTTCTTGCGTGTTCTTATACCAAAAAGGAGCATAGGCGGCTTTTACGGTCCATACTCCTTTACCAAAGGGATGCTCTCCGCTCTTCTGAATTAAATCATCAGCTATCCTTCGAAGCCATTCGCGTAACTCTTCCCGCTTTTCAGGATATGATTCATCCTCATTTTCCCAATAGACACGTAACAACCTTGAACCTGCTAAAAGTACGCGCTCTCCAAGCACCCGCCAATCATAATAGCGGTTGTTTTGGTATATGAATTCCTTTCGTTGGTATTCATTATAGAGTTCCATCATTCGAAGAGCAGCATCAAGACGAGAAGGATCAATACGAGCTTCTATCAGATCGCCCTTAAAGGGATTGAATGAAGAAAAAGTTAAATCAGTCGGACCAGGACACGTCAAAAGTGAATATGCTCGAATCCGCAATTCAGCTGTTGGCACTTCATGATGCCCTAGTGCCCAAGCCGATTCCGCTGCTGCTGCACTTTCTACAAGGAGGTTTTGTTGTAGGGCCCATTTTGCATGTTGAAAAAACATTTCGGCTTCCTTATTTGGCTCCCATGGAATAGGCGAAATTTCTTGGTGAAGTTCGTTTAAAATTTCTTGCGTAAGAGTGTTGATGGTTTCTGATAAGTTTGTCTGGTCACATTTAACTTCGAAGGATTTGGCCTTGCCATTTTTGGGTGGTTTAAGCTGAACATATATAACAACTTTTTGTTTTTCTAGGTCCAAACTTCCTTCGAGCAAATAACTTCCCAAGCGCAATTCACTACTGTGTTCGTTATCAAGTTCTTTCTCAAAAAGTAATTTCTCCATGTTTCTACGCTCGAGAACAAATAGCGAAGGCTCATGAGATAGCCGATGAATAAGGAGCGTGGTGATTTCTTGTTCGAGCGTATGCGCTTCAGGTGAGTTGAGAGTAGAAAAAAGTCCCACGACAGAAATGCAAATCGCATCTTCGGCCTGAACTTGGAGTTTCGGAAGAAGGGAAGAGATCTCTCGCACGTATTCACCAAAATCAGTCGTTGGCAGTGGATATACGGAATCTTCGAGCACAATTCCTGGATCAACTGCGACGAGAGAAAGGATGAGCTTTTCCTCTCCATGCAACCTGGATTTTTTAAGGAGGATGAGACCATCTGCACCGAGTAGTCTACCCATTTGGACGACATTCACTTCGGTAAGTTCACCCACCACCAAGTTTGCTTCCATAAGAATTTTTTGAATCTGATCACGTTCGAGAAGAACAATATCTTTTTTTTTAGAAAACTCGGCTGTTAAAAGATCGGCTTCTTTCTCAAGCCCTGACCCGCTCACAATGGCCAGATGAGTTTGAACTTTCTCCGCACGGAGATCCAAAACAATCATTGCAAACAGGAGAAATGAAAATATCTTCACTTTAATTTAGAAAAGCATTTATTTCGTAACCTTTGGAATCATTCTTTCAGCAAGTTCCTGTACTGCCTTTTGGAGAGATGTTTTCCCTGCAATCTGCTCGGAAAGATCCACAGCCACACTGGTTTGACGGTCTATCACTAAAATCTTACCGGTTGCCTTATCAATTACTTTTAATTCAATATGCCCTTTACAGGATACTAAATTACCTTTACGCATCCCAAATTCGCTAAAAGCTTCCCCTATAAATTCGAGCTCTGGCTTTTCGGAAGATTTCGCGTTCACAACTGTAAAACCGCACTTTTCCAAGAAAAATGATATTTCTGTTTGTGCAGCTGGATCAAAGGTAGGGCCGCCAAAGTGGCGTTCCGGGATATTTACCTCTACTACTGGTAATTTTTCAGTCTTAAGTGATTTTCGAATCTTTTCAATGCGATCTTCTATCTTTTCTACTTTAGCTATCAGAGTTTCTGATTTTTGAGCGATGGTATCTGCAATCTTTTTGGCAAGTTGAGCGGACATTTCCGAAGGGGAAACAATGCTGGATCCCTTGACCACTTCGCCATAAACCCGGCTGGTTTCTGTCCCAATAATTTTAGCAACCATGACCATTTCGTGGTCCACTTTAAAAACACGCCCCGTAATAAGAACTTGCGCACCAGTCAAATGCCCTACTTTAGCCGCTGTTTCTGGCTGAATGGTTCCTGATAATCCTATCTCCTGCTCACCTAGAGCCTTTTCTAGTTCTGCGCGTTCTACCGTAATGAGTTGAGGATTTGTGGAAAGATCGGCAGTAACAAGAACAGCCACTTTAGGCCCAAGATCACGCACGGACTCATCAGGAGACTCGAAGTTAAAAACCGCAACGGTAAGGATTTCGTCTTTAGCGTCTACTATTCCGCATGATAAGATAAGCAACACTATCACGATGAGGTAATGATGAATTTTCATAGGCTTCCTTTTTTTAGAGTTGAATTTAAGGTTCTGAATAACTGGGAAATTGCAAGGGATAAAAATTTACTGCCATACTAGCTAAGTAAATGAGGTTAAATTGAGATTTAGCGGACTGTGCTAGATCAGCAACTAATGAAGTTTTCACCATAACTACAGTGCCTACCCCAAATCTCGCTATATAAGCCGGAAGAATTGAAATTGCGGAGTCTATATCCGGTGGTTGAATCCAGATAATGGCTATGCCTTTAGAAGCCTGTTTTGCAATCTGTTGACTTAGCGTTGTTGGCACCTGCTCCTTTAATGCAAATGGTCCTACAATAGCCAACTTACCATGAAATGCCATTAAGCCTTGATCGATTTCAAGATCCTCAAAGTCTATTTTAAACCGCTTGAGAGTTGGTTTCAGTTGATTGGTTGGGTCAAGAATTCCTACAGGCTTTTCTCCACTTAGTTGTTTTAATTGTTTCAATATGTCTTCTGGATAAACCATCACATTGGTTTGCCCAAGAAAGTTGCCATTTTCATCTTGCCATTGAATCTGAAACTGGGTACCTGCCTTAATACTAGGAAATGTTAGAGTGATAGTTTCAAGAACCGTTTGGTCAGGCAAAACCTTTAGCTTTTTCCAGGGTTGGGATGCTCCTAAAGCCATAAGAGTGGAAGAACTTGTTTGAAAGAGGCGTGTCTGTAAATTCATCTCTAACATGGATTCCTTGCTGGAATTACGAAACATCACTTTTATGGTTTGCGGAAGATTGGCAAATGCCATCTGCAGAGTATCATCGGCTGGTATTTCTAACTCTCCCCAACCAATAAGCGGCCACGAAGCAAGTATGAGTACAATCATTGATTTCATGATGCTGCCCTTAATATTTTAGCTTCGAGATAATAACGGCCCGTAAATTGCTTGGAATCTTTACTAGACCAATACCAGTTATTCCCTACGAGAATCACATTTCCATGAGCATCAAGCAGTACTTCGCAAGTTTCTCCATTTACCTGAACCTGCTGACCGCTAAGGGTGATGACATCCTGACATTGTTTGCCTTTGCAAATTTTTAAAAGTAAAGGTGTGGAGCTTGGAATATTTGCGTTTTCAGCTAAGACGAGCTTTGTACCACGGTCATCTATAATGACCGCCAAAACTTGATTAGGAAACATGTTTGTCAGTTCGTGGTACAATTTTTGGTATCCTGCCAATGAAGCGGTTTTTTTTGAATGTCCGCTCCAAAACCCGATTATAAACCCTAGAACTATGCAGGTTGTCACAAGTCCCAATCCCCAGGCGAAAAAAATCCGGTGGTGGGGGGTGTTGATTGTTCTGAGGTTTTGCTGCCGTAAATGAGTCATTACACGTCCAGAAAATTGATCCCAGTACTCCATTGGTCGTTCTGGCACATGCACGCCTTTTAGCATTTTATCCAAATTAGAATTAGGTGGATTCATAAGATAATTCTGCGCGAGTTTTCAAAATTGGGAGATTTTTTAGCCATGTTTTAAGTGAGTAATTGCTTAAGTTTCTTTCGGGCCATAAAAATCCTCCATGATACTGTTGTCTCGGAACATCCCAATGTGCGAGCTGCCTCTCCATGGGTTAAACCATCGTATACGGTTAAAATAATTGCCGTGCGCTGCTTCGGGTTTAATTTTAGTAGTGCCTCCTGAACTTTAGCCGCCATTTCGTTGTCTAAGCCAAAGGAAAACTCCTCGGGAGTATAGTTTTCATGAAGTTGATCATGGCGTTCTTTTTTCTTTTTCCAATTTAAGCAAATGTTCACAGCAATTCGATAAAGCCACGATGAAAAACGGGCTTCCCGACGGAATTTTCCGATTTGATGGTAAGCTGTGATAAAAGTTTCTTGGGCAATATCTTCAGCATCACTTAAAGAACCGGTCATACGATAGATTAACGAGTGGATCATATGTTGGTATTGTTTAATGAGTGCTTCGAATGCCTGAAGGTCACCCTCTTGGCTTTTAGATATCCATTCGTTTTCGCAGTCTGGTTCAGCCATAGAGTGTGCTTTTACCCTATAAGACAATTAAGAACGAGAAATCCTTTGAAAAAAATAGCTTGGAATGGAGATTGTGCAATAGTCTTTGTTACACGAGTACTACGCCATCTGACAAATACATAGGCTCTTATGCTTCTTGTACATCTACAACTTCTGTCACTATAAAGTAATTTTACAAGACGCTGAATAAGGCATTATTAACTTGAATTCCGAGGTTTAATTTAGGCTTAGTAGTTCTGGTTATGCATCAAATTGTACTTAGTGATAGCGCAACAGCGGAACTTTCTAAAATTGATAAACTAGAACAGCTCGAGGTGGTTGCTGAATTTTCGCGGCTTCGGAAAGAACCAGTCCAAGCTGGTAAAAATGATATTAGCGAAATTCGAAGAGGTAAACGAATCCTGTACCGATGTCGCTATAAGGATTATCGTATTTACTTTGAAAAAAAGGACGGCCAGTTGGTTATCCATCACGTATTGCATGGGAACACCTTGCGCGATTTCTTTGTGCGCTCAAATCTTGATATTCAGAGCGATGATGAATTTGAGCAAAGCGCTAAATTTTGGAAGTTTATCGAAGAACAACAGGTTAAACTCTCCACATCCAAAAAAATTTAAAATACCCTCAATCCACTTTATTTCATGAACGATTATCAACCCATCGATTTATTAGCATTTTGCAATGCGGATGCAGGTCTTCTGAATCTCCAACAGCAACCGGTCATCCCCACAGGCATACAAACTTATCATGGCATTCCATTCCAAATCGGCGCAGCTTACTCTTCCAGTAGATCTGTGGTTGCCTTTGGAAACGATGTTTCCATGAAAACAATTACTATCCCCATCGGTTCAACGGCGCGTTACATTATTTTTGCGCATCGATTGCTCGATTCAAAACTTTTTAAAGGTTTTGAAACAAAAATGTATTGCGGCGAACCTCTTGCACAAGTTTGTGCGGAATATATTTTTCAGTACGAAAATAACGAAGTAGTTACTGTACCTATTCGTGAACGCTTTGAAATAAGCATCGTTCCTACCCCGTGGGGACAACTTCCGTTGCTTGCTTATCCTGATGTAAAAGATGGCCTCATGCCACGTCATCAAGGCCCTTGGGAACTTACAGGCCAACGGCAGGTGGAAACCCAACAAGCATGGCCGCAATCGTTTTATCTGTGGGCATGGGAAAATCCTAAACCCGAACAAAAAGTAGCGGCTATTCTCATTAAACCAACCGGCCGCCGTTTTTATATTGGAGCTATCACTCTAGGACACCTCCATGAATTCCCTTTCGTTCGAGAGGCAAAACGGGAAGTAAAAATCACATTACCTCAAAAAGAAGATGCCGATAAACCCTTTAAACTTGAGGTCGAGGTCGATCGTGGACTGGCTACTTATCCTTATCCTCTTCCAAAAGAGACAACCGATGAGTTTCTAAATGATTCTTTTAAAGGTTGGGGCGAAGAAAAAAATACCACAGCAAGCCCAGCTTACGTAGAAATCGCGGCCGCACCTTCTGCAACGATAAATATTAAGCAAGATAAGGAAACCCTTGGCTCATTCAAATGGAACGAGCTCCAGGAAAAAGGAATTGTTGAGCCAAATCCACGACTTCGTGTTGAGCTTGCAGATGGCGGTCGGAATTGGGTCCA
>CAZNSF010000076.1:0-2644 GCA_964575565.1 uncultured Verrucomicrobiota bacterium
CAAGGAGCTCTTTAGATTTACCTATCAAACGAGTAGTTCAAATGTCGAACTTTGTTGGATTTGCCTTAGATTGTGTGGATCGAACCCTTTTGGAAAATCATTATTATCTTCCTAAGCTCTGGGTCGTAGGGCACCCAGGCAAGCTTGCTAAAATATTGGATGATGTTTGGGAAACACACTCCGGAAAAACTGAAAGTGCCGTAGGCGCAGTCTATCGCGTAGCAAAAGAATTTAAATGGAAGAAGACTCTTTTAAAAAAGCTAGAAGAATCAAAAAGCGTTGAAGCAATGATCGAAATTTTACGACCCGGAAAGAACGCTCCCTTCTTTTGGTCGGAAATTGAAAAGAGAATTGCTAAGGCCGTTTCTGCAAGGTTAAAACGTGTATCTCAAGTATCTGTGCGGCTTTTTGAAATGGATGGAAAACCCCTTGGAGGAATTCAATGAATCTCTCACGGAGAGCGCTAAGAAAGAGATTTTTGTCTGTGACCTCTGTGTGAAATACCTTTAAAAGAAAACATGAAATCTATTGGTATGTTCTACGGTATTGGCGTTGGCCCAGGCGAGCCTGGTCTTATTCCTCTTATTGCGTGGCAGGCGCTTAAAAAATGCAAAGTGATTTTTGTGCCTCGCTCTAAAAAATCAAGTTCCTCTATAGCCCGTCATTGTTTAGCAGGTTTAAATTTGCCAAGCCGTCGATTTCGGGAAATCGAATTTCAAATGGATAGTGACCATGCTGTTTTACAAAAACACTATCATCAACTTGCCAAAACGATTGCTGCCGAGCTGCGAGCCGGTAAAAATACGGCTTATATCACTCTTGGAGATCCTTTTACATATTCTACGTATAGTTATACCTTAAGCGCATTACGAAAATGTCTGCCTAAACTTCGATATCGTACCTTTCCTGGGATTACGAGTTACTCTAGTGTAGCTGCAGCAACTAATTGGCCATTGGGTGAGGGCAAGGAACGAATCTTAATTCTACCTTGTCCTGATAGGGTTTCAGAGCTTCGGGAGGTTATTAAAAAACATGATACAGTGGTTTTAATGAAAATTGGCAAACGTTTACCACAAGTCCTTAAACTCTTAAAAGAAATGAAAATTGATGGTAACTGCGCTTTAGGTAGTCGTGTGGGGTTGGTAGGTGAGTTTATTTGCAAGGACGTAAAGGGCATTTCTTTCAATGACTCGCTAGGCTATCTTTCCACAATGTTAATCCGAAAGAAATCATAAGAGAAAAATCACTTCTCATTCCTATGAAAGTTTATTTTATTGGGGCTGGACCAGGAGCAAAAGATTTAATTACTTTACGCGGTGCTGCTATTTTAGCTAAGGCGCCGCTGGTGCTTTACGCGGGTTCATTGGTCGCTAAGGAAATGCTCTCCCATTGCCGAGCGGATGCAGAAATCGTAGATACTTCATCTCTTGATTTAGATCAACAAGAGGCTTTCTACGCGCGTGCTAAAAAAGAAAACTGGGATGTAGCGCGTCTTCATTCCGGTGATCCTGCCATCTATGGCGCCGTGGCCGAACAGATGCGAAGATTAGATACGCTTGGCATTGAGTATGAGGTTGTGCCAGGGGTTTCCACCTTTCTTGCTTCAGCAGCTTGCTTAAAAGCAGAACTCACAAAGCCCGAAATTTCCCAAACAATTATCCTTACGCGAACCAGCGGCCGCGCTTCGAATATGCCAGAGCGTGAATCACTAAAAAAACTCTCTTTACACCAAACAACGCTCTGCATTTTTTTGTCTGGCGCTAATCTGCCACAAGTGGTCGCTGATCTTTTAGAATATTATCCGCCGGAAACACCGGTAGCACTCGTTTATAAAGCGACTTGGCCGCAAGAAAAACAATATCAAGGTGTTTTAGGGACGATGTTAAAAGAAATTCAACTCAAAGATTGGCATCTTTCGACCATGATGTTAGTTGGGAAAGTTTTGGATCAAGAGATCATAGCCGAATCGAAATTATATTCTAAGAATTATTCGCATCGATTTCGTAAGACTAGGCAAAAGGAAGAGGTATGATTTTCTCTCACAGAGAACACAGAGACAGCAACCGAATAGCTCTTCAGATTGAATTCTCCGTGCTCTCTGCGAGAGATTCTGGAAAACAAAAATCAGATTTATCATGAATACAGTTATCGGCATTTGGATCGTTCGGCGAGAAGCTGAAAAATTAGGGCGCTTTCTTGAAGCAAAATTAGGCGGCAAGCCCTATCATCCAAAATCTGTTTCGAAACAATCGAATAAAGAATCCTTTGCAGCTCAATATCCTAACCACTCTAAATGGGTTTTAGTGATGGCAACGGGAATTGCTGTTCGTTACTTAGAGGGCTTACCGAAAAATAAAAAAGTAGATCCAGCCATAGTGGTTTTAGATGAAGGTTGCCATTTTGCAATTTCTCTTCTTAGCGGTCATGAGGGCGGCGCTAATCAATTAGCTTATGAAGTCGCTAATATCACAGGAGCTATTCCAGTAGTGACGACGGCGACAGAGGCATTAAAGCCTCTGGTGATTGGTATCGGTTGTCGAAAGGGAGTGGGGAGCGATCAAATTGATGCTGCAGTTTGCATGGCTCTTAAAAAGGTTGGTTCTTCTTTGAACCATATCCGCGAAGTAGCAACCGTTGATTTAAA
>CAZNSF010000077.1:0-4644 GCA_964575565.1 uncultured Verrucomicrobiota bacterium
GGCATATCTGTAAGATCAGCAATCAGGGTTTTGCCGTAAACATCTTTGCCCAGCGCTAATGGAATTTTTGCTTTTGAATTCTGGAATTCGTTGCTTTCGAGTAACTCGCGGATCAGAACAGGAGCTTTACTGATTCTAGCTACTTCAATTCCCACAGTGCCTTTACCGGCAACGGGCGCTAAAATATTTACGCGATCGGTTTTCAGCGCCAACGAGAGATTGTTTTGTAAATTGACAATACGTTCGACTTTAACGCCTGGTGATGGGATTACTTCGAACCTTGTTACAGTAGCGCCTTGGGTAATTTCTCCTAATTTTACTTCGATCCCGAAGTCTTTCAAAGTGGTTTCGATGAGCGCACCTTGGTTGGCAATTAATTCCTTGCTATCCATGGGCGCCACATTTTCAACCGAATGTTTAAGGAGATCGAGAGAAGGCAGTTGATACGAGCCAAAGAGCGTGGATTGCAAAGTTACAACGGAGACTGGTTTGGATTTCGGTTGACGTATCATTTTTGGCAAAGGCTTCTCTTCTTTTGAGGTGATGGTGGCGGAATCCTCTTTTTTTAGAACAGCAGAAGAAGGTTCTTCTTTTTTTTCTGCAGAGGCGCTTGTAGTAGACTTCGGTGGAGCTTCGGTAGATTTAGATGGTGCGGTTGTTTTCATCCCTTTGCCATGCCTCAATAGTTCGCGTTCGATTAACTTTTGGCGTTCTGCAATTTCTTCTTCGCGGGTACGAAGGATGGTTTGGATATCACCGCTTCGAAGAGCTTCTTCTCGTTTCCGTACTTTCCATTGGGTTTGTTGATCGCGTGCCCAAGAATAAACTTCGTGCGGTTTTAATTGAAGAGCCATATAAAAACTAAAAATGCTGCCTGCGATAAAAATAATAAGCGCTCCATGATTAAGAAAGCGCAAGAAAAGTTGTTCTCCAATATAATGTCCAAGGAGACCCCCTAAAAGATGAACATCAGAAACTTCAACCCACTTTTGAGCGCCCCATCCTAGAATTTGAATAAGACAGGATGAAGAAAAGATGAAAATAAGCATCCAAAGAAGACTTTCTTTAATCCGGAAATTAGTGCGAAATAATGCTGAAAGCCCTAAGAAAGCGGTCAATAATGGTATAAAGTGGGCACTCCAACCAATCATCCAATAAAGCCCAAACCCTACCCATGCGCCAACCCTGCCAATTAAATTATTGATGTGAGGCGTGGATGTGGAAAAGTTAAAGGGCGAATCCTTTGGATCATAAGAAAAAAGACTACACCCCAATAGAATACTTAATATAAGACATCCCAAACCTAGTAATTCTCGGTTAAACGTATTTTTTCCTTGTTTCGCCATAATGTCAGGGAGAAGTTTATGCACAAAGTTAGGCCTAGGTGCAAGCCACAGCTAGAGATTATAACAAAAGAAATAACCTAGTATGCAAACCGTTTTTAAGTTTCACTCCATTTACAAACAACATCCTTGGGGCAATCAAGCTATCGCGAGGGTAGGGGATCATCATCTTTTACCGAAAGACAAAAAAATTGGCGAAGCGTGGGAAATTTCGGATCGTCCAGACAATGAAAGTATCATTTGCCAAGGAGAATATCATGGTAAATCTATTCGTTGGCTTTTAGATGAACATGGCCAGTTTGTGATGGGTCAAAAATGGGAAAAAGGTAGAAGGTTTCCACTTTTAATTAAGTTATTAGATGCTGCCGAAAGATTATCTCTGCAAGTGCATCCATCCGCTTTAGTTACACCAAAACTGGGAGGCGAACCTAAAACTGAAATATTATACCTTTTGGATGCCAAGCCGAAGGCCGCCCTGATAGCAGGTTTAAAGAAAAAGATATCACGCGAACAATTTGAACGATCTTTACGCGCTCAAACAAATTCTGGTGAAAATTCTTTAGAATCGTTGATTCATCGAATCCCTGTAAAGCGAGGCGATGCTTTGTTTATTCCGGCCGGTCTTATCCATGCCATTGATGCAGGTTGTTTAATTTTAGAAATCGAGCAAAATTCGGACACAACTTTTCGAGCTTACGATTGGGGGAGGATGGGGTTAGATGGTAAACCGCGTAAACTCCATATCGAAGAAACGTTAGACGTAATGGATTTTCAAAGTGCAGAACCGAAACTGATCGATAGAACTTTTGTGGATGGAATTCGTCAATTAACCGATAACGAGTATTTCCGTGTAGAATCTTGGGTTTTAAGCCGAGAGAAACGATTGGATGCTAAAACCGCGACCGCCATTCATCTTTTAAAAGGTAAATTAGAAATCAACTCTGGTGTGGGTGGAAAAGAGGCCATTCATATCGGCGAGACTGTTCTCCTTGCTGCAACATCTCACCAGCTTCGTCCATTAGAGAAAGATACCGAGGCTATAATTACTTGGTGTAAGATTTAAAGTTTGAAAAGTTAGAGTCGTCCCGTAGAAAATGAAAAACCCAATCACAGCAAGCTGTGGGGTATCTGAGATGCTACAGAGAAACCTATCCGCCGAAGCCAATTACCCACTACGCTTCCGCCGTCGCCAAAGTCTTCTTACCATGAGGCTCCTATCCGAAAGGACTATGGCGGACAAGAAAGCTTCGGCGGGTCCGTCCACGCCATTCATCCCGCACAGTAAGCTGTGGGGTCTGGCGAAGGCGGATAAAAGGGGTGGAGCGTGTATTCCTTACTTTTTAAAAAAGTTATTTTTTTCGAGGGATATGGCGAAATCGAGCGTATATCGTATTAGAAGCCTAACATCTGTTAAACCTAAACCATTGAATAGAAAGATAAAATAATGAAACCAATCCTAGTAATCTACTTAGCAACAAGCCTTTTTGTGTCGAGCGCTATATCAGCTGACACAAAAGAGGGGGAAGAACCCTCGACAAAAGTCAAACAAGCAAATGTTGAGGAATCCACTTTCGATCTTGATTTCCCAGGAGGCTCACCAGCGGAGCTAGTAAAAGCAATCGAGAAAGCTGACGGCAAAACGCCAAATGTTATTATTCAACCGGGTGCCGAAAAAATTGTTTTTCCAAAATTACAATTAAAATCGGTTACTATAAACAGGATATTTGATACGCTAAATAGAACGAAAGACGGTAATGAACGGTCAATCTACTGTACCTGGACTGCTCAAAACAAAATTTGGGTTTTGCAAACATTAGAAGCTGACAATAAGATAATAGGTAAAGTTTTTAGCGTAGAGCTTTATCTACAAAAGTATAAAATCGAAGATATTATTACTGCTATTCAATCGGCTTGGGGAATGGCGGGTACTGATCAAGGAACAGGTTTAAAATTCCATCAAGAAACTCAATTGCTGATGGTTATTGTCTCAAATCCAGAACAGTTAAGGGTTGTTGAAAATGTCCTGCAGGAGTTGTCTAAAGGGTCACAGCCTATGTATAGGCTTCCTCCAAAAGTTGTTGTTGAGAAAAAAGAAGAACAAAAGAAGGAATAGTTTTAGAAGTTTCAAGCCTTTCTTGACATCGTGAGAGGTTCACTTTAAGCAGGCATACAAAGAAAATGGAAGCGGTATCCATTTCGAATGATTGGGTTCCCAGCCGTTGGGCTCAAGATGATATGTTGAAAATAGCTCATGATCCCCCTTTTGGCTTAAAGGAGATGACATCAAGAATGGTGCGAGGCGATGAAGCTGCTTATCAACAGTTTTACGAACAGTATCGCAATCGTTTGTTTCGTTACTTAATTGTAATAACACATGGCAATGAGGATCTCTCTCGCGATTTGCTCCAAATAGCCATGATCAAAGTGGTGCGATATATTAAGCCATTCGAAGAGGAAAATATTTTTTGGGGTTGGCTTGCCCAAATTATGCGGGTGACTTTTATTGATAACGTTCGCAAACAAAAAAGAATGCCGGAAACTGTTCTTTTGGAACCAGAGGAGTCGCAAGCAATCACCGAAGGAGTATCTCCCCAAGATTCCTTGCCTCTGATGGATGCGCTCCATGAAAGCTTGGGTGAACTTGAAGAAAAGGAGCGAGAAATTATTCAATTAATTTATTTCGAGAAAGCGACTCACCAGGTAGTCGCAGATAAATGCGATACAACCCCGAAAGCAATCGAATCCAAATTATCACGGATTCGCCAAAAATTACGCAAAACTATGATTGGTAAATTACAACATGAAAACAACTCCTGAAGACGATCAACTCTTAAAAGATATTTTTAACGAGGAAGAAGATTCTAAATTTTGGAATGGTCTTTACCAACAATCTTTAGGCGCGCTTCGGCGTAAACGACTGTTTCGAAGAGGGAAACAAGTTTTGGTTTTAGTGATTACGCTACTAGTGCCAGCAAGTCTTCTTTTCTTTTTAAATCCGGCTTCGCCCCCCACAAAGCCTTTAGTTGAGATAAAGAAGAGGGATGCCGCGCCAAACATGATACGTTCGCATTCTCTATCGATAGGGCAGGTTATCCGGACCAAGGTTTCACCAGTAGATATCATCAAAACTGGAAGGCAAGATGGTTCTCTTATCACACAAACCTATTCAATCAAAGTTATTAAAACGGATCCAGAGGCATATCCTGTAAAGAAAATTTCTGATCAAGAATTGCTGGCGATGTTCGAAGGGCATCCCACCGCATTAGTAGAAACGGATAACCACTCTAAGAAATTAATCTTC
>CAZNSF010000078.1:0-3344 GCA_964575565.1 uncultured Verrucomicrobiota bacterium
TCCATTGGATTTGCTGCATAAAATGTGAAAGCTGGTTCGGATGGAACGAAGTTAGGATCAGCGCCTTTTTGGAGAAGCAGATTAACAATATCCAAGTTGGCAGTAAGAATTGCAGAGAAGAGAGCAGTTGCTCCTAAATCACACGGTTCGTTAATATTTAAGCTTTGGTTCAAAATACGGGTAACGTCTCGAAGGTCTTCTTTTTCAATAGCCGACAAGAGTTTTTCGTAAACGCTCATTTGGAAATTAGATTGTAAATTTACAAACTAATCCAGAACAAAACTGGGCATGTCTTGGAGGAGATCACATGCTGCCGGTATATAGTTAGGTTCTAACGTAGAACTCAGCCACCGCCCTTTGATTGGTTGCGGTGACTAGTTATGGGATTTTTTCTTAAAATATCTCAGTTGTCGGAATGATAACAGAATCGAGAACGCACCGACCGACAAAGTTATTGTAGTGGGAGTTGTTAGAATCATTGTGAGACTAGAGCCGGTTACAAGGTAAAAAACAGGCATTAGCAATGCGAGTAGGCACGACAATATACCAAACATGATAGCATCTCTGCAGTGCGACATATCTAACTTTCTTGTAAATAGCGATACAATCGCAAGACCTAATGCTAATAGTGCAAAGAGAATAGAAAATGTTTCACCCATAATAATAAGATTCTAAATCTATAGATCAACCTATAATTAGGGCTCAACATATAGGAAGTCAATTTCAAGATTGCTAAAACCTCGCCATAAATAATGATTTTTGGCATATTCTTACGAGATTTAAAACATGGCTTTCCCACTCACAAAACGAACTTTTGGAGTTTCTCGATCCTTCCTTGCGCATGTTGCTTTAATTGGAATTACCCTGCTCACTTTTTGGCGGGTACGACAGTGCGATTTTACAGATCTTGATGATGATTTGTATATTCGTAGTAACCCTTATATTCAAGATGGGCTAACCTGGAAAACGATCCAATGGGCGTTTTCTGCGGATCTTTTTAGGGATTCACCCAATGCGGACTACTGGCAGCCAGTTACTTTTGTATCACGAATCCTCGATATCGAGTTTTTTGGTCTTGATCCTTCCATGCACCATTTTGTGAATCTCATCTTCCACATGATCAATGCGTTGCTATTATTTTATATACTGCATCAAATGACGGGGTTTATTGGTCGAAGTTTTTTCGTGGCAGCTCTTTTTGCGATTCATCCACAACATGTTGAATCCGTCGCTTGGATTACGGAGCGTAAGGATCTATTAAGCGGATTATTTTGGTTGCTCACCATTTGGGCTTATTGTCGGTATGTGGAGTTTCAGTCCTCCTTCGCCAAGGTCTTCGACCCTGAGGCTCAGACCCGAAGGGCTTCGGAGGACACCCGCCCATTTTTCCAGGGAAGGAAAGCCGTGTTCTTCTGGAAGGGCGGGTGGAATCGGTATCTACTCGTTATAGTCATGTTTGTGCTTGGGTTAATGTCCAAACCAATGAATGTAACCCTTCCTTTTGTATTATTGCTTCTCGATATTTGGCCTTTACGTCGAGCGAGCCTTGCTTTGCATGATAAACGGCGTTGGGGATGGCTTTGTTTAGAGAAAATTCCTCTTCTTGGGTTTTCTATCCTTTCGGTTTTTTTGACCTGTCGCGGACATTCGAATTATTTTAGAAGCATTCCATGGACTGATTCCGTTGCTAACGCTTTTGTGGCATATACAACCTATCTTTTAAAAACAATTTATCCCACACGTTTAGCCATTTGGTATCCTCATCCCGGCAACACCTTGCCTCTTTGGGAAATTGTTGGATCATTTCTATTTTTAATGGCTATTACCGTTTGGGTAATTCGGGAGAGAAAGAGCCGGTCTTATTTGTTAATAGGATGGTTCTGGTTTTTAGGCACCTTGGTGCCAACCTTTGGTCTTATTAATGCGCGCGCAGATCGTTTTACTTATATGTCACTCATTGGAATTTTTATCATGATAGCTTGGGGTGTGCCGGAATTGCTCTCACGTTGGCGTTGGAAACAGACAGGATTACAAATAGCTTCTTGTTTTGTTTTAGCGCCGTTAATGGCGGTTAGTTGGCATCAACTGCATTATTGGCGCAATTGTATTCCTCTTATAAGACATGCTATTGAGGTTACAGAGAATAATTCTGGCATGCATCGGCAACTAGGACATTTTTTAGCTAAACAAGGCAAGATCGATGAAGCAATTCAACATTATCAAGAAGCCCTAAGAATTAATCCTCAATTTGCAGAGGTAGAGATTAGCTGGGGCGTTTTACTTGTGGAGGTAGGTAAACTTGATGAAGCCATCATGCATTATAAACGAGCATCACAAATCGATCCTACGTATGCTCTTGCTTATAATAACATTGGGGTTGTTTTAGAGAAACAAGGTAAAATTCCAGAAGCGATTCGTCAATTTGCATTGGCGCTACAATTTGAACCAGAAATGGATACTTTATATGCTAACCTTGGCAAAGACTTAGTACGAGAGGGTTTGGTAAAGGATGCTTTAAAGTATTTTGGCAAGGCATTAGAGCTAAATCCCAGTCCAGAGGTTCATTACGATATGGCGGCTACTTTATTTAAGAATGGAAGAGTCCGAGAGGCAAAGGAACACTTGAGAGCGGCTTTAGCTCTTAAAGATGATTTTAAGGAAGCTCGTTTACTTTTGTATCGCATTTATATTTATGAGAGAAATCTGCCTTTGCGCAACAATACTAAATTAAAAGATTAAAAAGGATGTTATCTCCACCCACAAAACGAACTTTAGGAGTTTCTCGTCCCTTTTTAGCGTCTATTGCTTTAATTGGAATAACCCTGCTTACCTTTTGGCAGGTGCGGCAGTGTGACTTTACAGATCTTGATGATGATTTATATGTTCGGGATAACCCCTATATTCGAGATGGACTAACCTGGAAAACAATTCGATGGGCGTTTTCTGCAGATCTTTTTGAGGATGCTATCAATGCCGATTACTGGCAGCCAGTTACTTTTTTATCGCGAATCTTCGATATCGAGTTCTTCGGTCTTGACCCCACCATGCATCACTTCGTGAATCTCATCTTCCACATTATAAATACGTTGTTGTTATTTTATATCCTGTATCGAATGACAGGGTTTATGGGCCGCAGTTTCTTTGTAGCAGCTCTTTTTGCGATTCATCCACAACATGTC
The DNA here is from genome assembly GCA_964575565.1 of uncultured Verrucomicrobiota bacterium. GTDB lineage: Bacteria > Verrucomicrobiota > Verrucomicrobiia > JABWAM01 > JABWAM01 > CAZNSF01. Next base: position 3,180 of record CAZNSF010000078.1, read on the forward strand.
GAATCCGTAGCTTGGGTTACGGAGCGTAAGGATCTATTAAGCGGCTTATTTTGGTTGCTCACCATGTGGGCTTATTGCCGGTACACAGCATCGCCACATTGGAGGAGGTATCTACTCGTTATAGTCATGTTTGTGCTTGGGTTGATGTCCAAACCAATGAATGTA
>CAZNSF010000079.1:0-6127 GCA_964575565.1 uncultured Verrucomicrobiota bacterium
GACGATTATATTCTTGAGATTCTAAAGGATGTCGGCCTTGTCACGCATAGTCAGATCGAGGCTGCACGTGAGGCTGCTGTAAAAGATGGCGCAAGCATCGCAGATACCCTTGTTAAACAGAAAGTCCTTACAGCACTACAGCTTACCCAGACCCTTGCGACCCATGCGGGGATGGAAACTATTTCGCTACGCAATCTTACCATTGCTCAAGATGTAATTGATTCGATACCTCAACATATTGCAAAACGTTACAAGGTAATTCCGGTTTATCGCCAGAATGGAACTCTTTCGGTGGCCATTAGCGACCCTACAGATTTAGGTGTAGTGGATAGTCTTCACTATGCTCTTAAGTGCGAAATTGAACCCATGGTTGCCCCTAAGGAAGAAATCGAAGAAGCATTGACCCGTTACTATGGCGAATCCGACAAAGCTGTAGACCAAATGCTGCATGATATTACGGAAAGCGATATTCCAGATATAAGAACCCGTGGAATTGATACTGAAGATGAAACAATAGGAGATGCGCCAATTATTAAATTTGTACAAGGAATGATTATTAACGCTTATAAAGCAAGAGCAAGTGATATCCATATTGAACCTTTGGAGAGACGCCTCCGTTTACGATTTCGCGTTGATGGTGAATTAGAGGAAATGGAAAATCCTCCTAAACGTCTTCAATCAGCAATTATTAGTCGCATTAAAATCATGTCGAACATGTCGATTTCTGAAAAGCGATTGCCGCAAGATGGAAGAATACGAATGCGGATGACTGATCGTGATATTGATTTACGCGTATCAACCGTCCCTACTTCACATGGGGAAAGTATCGTGATGCGTCTTTTAGATAAAGAAAGCCTTAAACTTGGCTTGCCAGAGCTCGGATTTCTTAGTGATGATCAGGCAACTTTCGAACGTTTATTATCAATGCCGGACGGTATTCTTTTGGTTACTGGCCCTACAGGATCTGGTAAAACCACTACCCTATATGCTTGTTTAAATTTGATCAACCGCCCGGATCGAAAAATTATTACTGTAGAAGATCCTGTGGAATATCAACTGCCTGGAATTAATCAAGTCGCTGTCAATGAGGATGCAGGGATGACCTTTGTAGCCGCTCTTCGTGCTATGTTACGCCAAGCGCCTAATATCGTTATGATTGGTGAAATTCGTGATGCAGAAACAGCAAATATTGCCATCAACGCCAGTCTTACGGGTCACCTTGTTTTCAGCACTTTACACACCAATGATGCTCCCAGCGCTGTTACACGTCTTATTGATATGGGCGTAAAACCATTTTTAGTGGCATCTTCGATCCAGGCAATTATGGCGCAACGCCTTGTGCGTAGAATTTGTCCAAAATGCAAAATAGAATACAAACCCAGTGAAACTGAAATTCAAGCTCTAGGTCTCAACTCGGATGTCGTTAAAACAAGCACCTTTTTTAAAGGAGCAGGCTGCCATGATTGCCATAAAACAGGCTATCGCGGACGACGCGGTATCTTTGAGATATTTGTGATTGATGACCAAGTCCGGAGAATGATTAACGAAAAAGTTTCTTCTATCGCCATTCGTAAACGCGCTCGAGAACTTGGCATGCGCACTCTCCGTGAAGACGGCATTCGTAAAATAATCTCGGGCATGACTACACCCGAAGAAGTTTTAGCTAGCACCATGGGAGATACTAATTAACCTATATTACTAATTTCCAAAACCCTTTAAACTCTTATTTTTATGACTGTTACTATGTCTGATCTTCTTCAACTTGTGATTGAAGAGGGAGCATCTGATTTACATATCGAGGTAGGCATTCCTCCTGTCCTTCGCCTTCATGGCGGCATGCATCAAATCGATGCAGCTCCTTTGACGCCCGAAGACACCGAAGCATTGATGCGCGCGATTGCTAACGAGGATTACATTCAGCAAGTACGCTCAAAGGGTGGCGCTGACTTTGGATTTCAGTATGGAGAAGCTGCGCGCTTTCGTGTAAGTATCTTTCGCCAAAAAGGTTGTTTTGGAATGGTATTACGCCAGATTCCAAAGACCTTGCTTACTTTAGAACAGATCGGATTACCGCCAACGGTTAAGGAATTACTTTATAAACCACGTGGACTAATCTTGATTACTGGCCCAACAGGGTCCGGCAAAAGCACCACTCTTGCCAGTATGATGAATGTGATTAACGAGGAAAGAGATGTTCATATTATCACCATCGAAGATCCTATTGAATATTTCCATAATCATAAAAAGAGCGTAATTATTCAACGCGAAGTAGGAGTGGATGTCCCTTCCTTTTCAGAGGCATTACGCCGAGCATTACGCCAGGATCCAGATATTATTCTAGTAGGGGAAATGCGCGATTTGGAAACTACAGAGGCTGCCATCACCGCTGCAGAAACAGGGCATTTGGTATTTGGAACCCTACATACTACAGGCGCTGCACGTACAGTGGATCGTATCGTTGACCAATTCCAATCGAGCCAACAAGAACAAATTCGCACTCAACTTGCAGGCACTTTACAAGCAGTGGTATCCCAGATTCTTCTCCCCCGCACGGACGGCAAAGGACGTATCGCTGCTTTTGAAATTATGATTACTACGCCTTCTATTTCATCGCTCATTCGCGAAAACAAGACCTTCCGTATCACATCGGATATCCAAACCGGTGCTAAATATGGCATGAACACTCTCGATTCACACCTCCTAACACTTTACGAGCGTGGCCTTATCCCCTATGGTGAACTTATCACGAAGGCGCAAGATCCTCAAGCCACCATCAAAAAATTAGAAGATGAAAATTTGGCCAAGAAAAAGTAATGACCGCAATTTAAAATAACCTGTGTTTGAAGAACATTCTCAATTAATTTTACAGATCCTACGTGAACGTGAACTCCTCACGACGGAGCAGTTTTCCGAGTTAGAGGAAGAACATACCCGAACAGGCAAGGCCATTGCTGATCTTGTAATTGATCTTGGGTTTGTCGACCGCGATCGTATTCTCCAAATGGCTGCAGGTTACCTTGGTGCAGATTTTATCAACTTAGATGAAGTTGCCGTTTCTGAGGAGGTTATTAAAACAATCCCAGCAAGTTCAGCGCGCTTGCACGGAATTGTTCCAATTTCTGTTACCAACAAGCTCATCAGGCTTGCTGTGCGAGATCCTTTTAATAATAACGCAGCCCGGGAAATTAGCTTTCTCCTTGATAAAGACACAGAAGTTCTTGTCGCTGACCCAGCAAAAATCGATGAATTTGTAAATGAACATTACGGAGATGCTAGTGCTTCCATCCATGAAATGCTTGAAAATCTCGGCAAGGATTTTCATGCAGAAATTATTCACGAGGGAGCAGACCATTCAGTAACTATTGGCAACATGGCGGAAGATGTTAACTCACCGCCTGTTATTAAATTTGTTAATCTAGTCTTATATCAAGCAATTAAAGATAAGGCGAGTGATGTCCATTTTGAACCATTTGAAAGTGAATTTAAGATTCGATATCGCATCGATGGCGCTCTTTATGAAATGAGTCCACCTCCCAAACAAATGGCGCTCGCTCTTATCTCCCGTATCAAAGTTCTCTCTGATCTTAATATTGCCGAGAGGCGCGTTCCTCAAGATGGACGCATCATGTTGAACATTGCAGGAAAGCAAGTCGACTTGCGTGTATCCACTCTTCCTACACAATATGGTGAAAGTGTCGTGCTTCGTATCCTAGACCGTTCGGTTGTTTCTCTCGATCTCGATAATCTGGGGATGCCAAAACGAATTCTCGATTATATTTGCGAAACAATTCAAAAACCAAATGGAATCTTTATTGTCACCGGTCCAACTGGTTCTGGTAAGACGACTACACTTTATTCTTGTTTGCGAAGAATTAATACCGTTAACGCCAAACTTCTTACTGCAGAAGACCCTGTAGAATACGATATCGAAGGAATTATGCAGGTTGGTGTAAATGAAAGTATAGGTCTTACCTTTGGTCGTGCGCTCCGTGCCTTTTTGCGACAGGACCCAGATCGTATTATGATTGGTGAAACACGCGATGTCGAAACAGCGCAAATTGCCATTCAGGCATCACTTACGGGTCACCTTGTTTTTACTACCTTACATACAAATGATGCTCCGGGCGCTGTTACTCGTTTGATTGATATGGGCGTTGAACCTTTTTTGATTAGCTCCACTATTTTAGCAGTAATAGGACAACGATTAATCCGAACGATTTGTAAAGACTGCCGCACCTCCTACGAACCAACCGAAGAAGCCCTAGCATCTATAGGCTTAAGTCCTCACGAAGTTGGCGATAAAACATTTTATTACGGCCGAGGTTGTCCAAAATGCGATGGCAAAGGTTATAAGGGACGCAAAGGTATTTATGAACTTCTTGATGTTACTGATCCCGTTCGTGAATTAATCAATCAACGAGCTCCGACAGTTGTGATTCGCCAAAAAGCCATTGAGCTTGGTATGCGCACACTCCGCGAAGACGGGTTACGTTGTATCTTTGATGGCGAAACAACCGTTGAAGAAGTGGTTAAATATACTTAAGTACTGCTTATTTTCATTACTACTTGCTGTATCTTCTTTTGAAAGCTTGGTTCACACAGTGCCTTGCCTATTACTCTCTTGTTTGCGTACAAGAATACGCTCTAACGCGAAGAAGGCTTGCTTTCTTTCACAGCCAGCATCCGTGGCCTCATGCGAAGGCGGGTGGTGGGCAGGGATGGATTCGAACCATCGAAGGCGTAAAGCCAGCAGATTTACAGTCTGCCCCGTTTGGCCACTTCGGTACCTACCCAATTATCCGAAAAATAGTTACAAAAACTCTGCTCTTAACCCTCTTATGGATACCTTTTGCTGACTCCGTAGCCAAGGAAATTCCGATCACTATTTTGCATACAACAGATTTGCATGGGAACATCTTACCAAGGACTGATTACGAAGGTGTTCCTGATGTAGGTGGCGCAGCGCGTTGCGCCTGGATGATTAAAAAAATTCGTTCTCAAGACAAAAATGTTTTACTGGTTGATGCGGGCGATCTTTACCAAGGCAGTGCTATTGGATATTTAACCAGAGGATCCGTGATGGTGCGCACTCTAAATGCCCTATCTTATGATTCATGGACTCTTGGAAATCATGAGTTCGATTGGGGTGTCGATAAAGTTTCTGCGCGTATCTCCGAAGCCCAAATTCCAGTTCTTGCCGCAAATATACATCATCATCCAAACAAAAATACCCCGTCTACAATTACAGAAGCATTTAAAAAAATTCGCCCTTACGTTATTCGCGAAATAGAAGGCATTAAAATTGGTATTGTAGGGTTAACCACCCCGGGCGTTCCCAATTGGAGTCGACCACGTCTTATTCCGGATATTACTTTCGAGAATTCCGTTTTGGCGCTCAAACGTACAATTCCAGAAATGAAAGCAGCTGGATGTAAAATTCTTGTGCTCGTGACACATCAAGGGATTCGTGAACAAGGAGATGATCATGCCAATCAACTTTTAGCGATTTCGCATGCTTTCCCAGAAATCGATGTGATCATTGGCGGACACACCCATCGACTGCATAAACAGCAAATGCTTGATGATATTCTTTATGCTCAAGCCAATTATTGGGGAACTTATCTTGGGCGGGTGAATCTTCTCTATGATACAAAACAGCAAAAATTAGTTTCAAAAAAATCCGGTGCTATCCTTATGGATGCAACTGTACCGATGGATTCCGATTTGCTTACTATGTTAAAACCGGATCTAGACCATGCTGTAACATTTCTAAATACAGAAATTGGCCAAACCGAAGAAGCTTTGTATTCATTGACAGGCCCACAACATGAAACACCCGTATTTAATCTTTTATGTTCTGCAATTGCAGAAACGATAGAATCACAAGGTGATAAGGTGGATGCCGTTCTCCACGGTATTTTTAACAAACGGACCATGTTAAAACCTGGCCCACTCACGATAAATGATATCTTTGAGATCGTGCCTTATGAAAACACGATTGGGATAGCTCACCTCTCACAAAGCCAGCTTATGGAAATTTTAGAGGAAAATGCTTCGGCCTATTCAAACGATTATACTGGAAGATTTCGAGGTCTTTGGGGAATGACTATGAAACTAAAGCCATCTG
>CAZNSF010000080.1:0-10767 GCA_964575565.1 uncultured Verrucomicrobiota bacterium
GCTATGGTTTCCAATGGTGTAGCAAGAGTGCCTAGCTCATCGCTTAGAGCAAGCCCTACCCGTACTGAACCATAATCTATACCAAGAATACGCATTTATTAAAGAAGCAGTTAGCTGTTAAAGGATGCCAGCTGCTAATCGTAATAGAATTGATCATTACCAAAAAGGGCAAAAAGTAGTTTAATCAATTCCACTTTAATCCTTTAAGTTGATCGAGATTTACATTGCCACCGCTTAAGACACAAACCACTTTCGCGCCTCGGGGCGCTTGGACGAGTCCATGGAGAAGAGCGGCTACTGGCGCTGCTGCTGCCCCTTCCACTACCAATTTGCAATGGGCCATTACCCAAACTAAAGCATCGAAAATATCTTTGTCTGGTAAAATCACAATATCTTCGACCAGCCGCTGCACAATCGAAAAGGTTAATTCACCGACACGCTTCACTCTTAAGCCATCAATCATACAATCCACTTGCGGCAGCGTAACTAATTGATCAGCCTCTACGCTTCGTTTCATACCTGGTGAACCGGATGATTCCACGCCAATTATTCGTACACATGGATTTAAACCTTTTAAGGCCGTTGCTACACCGGAAATCAAACCCCCTCCCCCAATAGGAACTACTACGATATCTACTTCTGGCCAATCTTGATAAATTTCTAGCCCAAGCGTTCCTTGCCCAGCAATTAAGTGGGGATCATCAAAGGGATGGATATAGGTAAGACCGCGTTTTTCGGCAAGTTCCTTTGCCATTTCATTTGCTTCATCCCAAATGGTGCCATGCAAAATCACTTCTGCGCCATAGGCGTGTGTGGCCTCAACTTTAGATGGTGTGGCATTCTTGGCCATTACTACCACAGCTTTCATACCTTGAAGTTTAGCGGCTAATGCTACCCCTTGGGCATGGTTCCCTGCTGAAGAACAAATCACGCCTCGACGTTTTTGTTCTTCGGTGAGATGCGCAAACTTATTAAGCGGCCCACGAATTTTATAAGCCCCTGTTCGTTGAAAAATTTCTGCTTTTAGACGTACCTCGAACCCTGTTTTTTCGCTTAATAAGCGCGAGGTGACTAGCGGTGTATGGTACACATGCGGTGCTACAATCGTTCGTGCTTGCTGCACATCTGCAAGGGTAGGGTTCAAATCTAGTCTTTCTTTCCGAAACCATGTTCCAGCGAAAAATAAAGGAAAACTCCATAGTCCGTAGCATCCCGGCTTAATCCAATGGGCGCACCGATCCCAAAAACAATTTGGGCTCCGCTGGGGCTATCTATCGCATAGCGAACACCAGGCGAAATCACAGCGCTAAAATCTTCGTTACGCATACCTGTATCCTCATCTATCGATTTATCCCAATTTGTCGTTGCCTCCAACATGTAGTGAAACTTCGGGAAAGCAGCATAAATAATACTTGCCCCTAAATTGTAACCCATCAAATCATATCGTGGCGACCGACTTTGATCTGTCAATTGCCTATCGACATCAGGCAAGTAAGTTTGGCCGGCGTTAAAATGTAAATGTATTTTGTCAGTCACCGCCTTGCTAAAAGGAAGATTATACTGAAACCCGTAAGTATCGGATCCAAAATCTTCATTTGAATTACCTGTAGGAAGGATTACACCTATGCGAGGAGCAAAAGCTGGCTGATGATCTGTTTCTTTGAGTAATTGATAACGATATTGGAATGAAATATCATGGAATCCATTGTTCCCATCGCCTCCAGTTTCAAAACCATAAGGTATGGTATAAGAAAACTGGTGTTTCTCGCTCCCAATAGGCCACTCTTGGGAAAAGCTTAAATCCCAAGATTTTTTATCCTTCTGATTAGCCCGGTCAATCCCACGTGTAGCTGTAATAACATGTTGGACTACACCCTCTTCTTGATTATAAGCCTCCTCAATCAAAAACGAATTGTCACTTATTCCATCAACATTTCTCTTTTTATCCGAATCCGTTGATGCAGTTTTTTGCTTTGCTTCGATAGGTATCTCCACATGCTTTCCGCCTGGGGTATCAGCCGCTAATACTACTGTGGACGAAAAGCTGCATAGATAACTCGTTAATATCGCAAATAAAATAGGTTTCATATATTTATCAATAATATTGTTTTTACAGATTGCTTCGTCCACACACACACTAATTCGCAACAACCGTCATGGAACTGCGTTCACGAATGCGCACCTCTTACTACCAAAATGGGAATACCTGATTTGTGACGCACCGTTTCGATCGTGCTTCCGTAAATGATATCACCCAAAAGACGATGCCCATGGGTAGTCATGGCAATGAGATCGCAGTTTTCCAATGTTGCTATTTTTAAAATTTCTGTAGGTGGATCCCCAAGAGCAAGGATAGTAGATACCTTTAACCCTTCTTTTCGCAGTCGCTTAGCAGTGTTTTCGAGATAAGCGCGGTCATTTTTCATTTCCTCGGATTCTGTTAACTGCAACCTCTCGTAATTTCGAGCCACCCAGCCATCTGCTACATGCACCAGTAGCAGGCTGGAATGCATCAGCTTGGCTAATTGGGCAACATGCGAAAGCAAGGTCTGCTCTTGCTTGCTATTATCCAGGGCAACAAGAATTTTTTTGTACATAAAAAGAAATGTCAGCTGAATAAACTATTCATCCACATTGTAATTCCAAAATAATCTAAAAGATATTTCATGTTGAGCGTTACAATAATCGCTGCGGTAGTCCATGCCAAAACATTTATCCAAAGCGGGTTAACAAACTTCCCCATCTTTTTCCGATCACTGGTAAAAAGAATAAGCGGAATCACAGCAAAGCTAAGCTGCATACTTAACACAACTTGGCTTAAAACCAATAATTTAGCTGTTCCGCTTTCACCGTAAAGTGCTGTACAGATTACTGCTGGTATGATCGCAATGAGACGTGTGATCAATCTTCGCATCCATGGACGCAAACGGATATTTAGAAATCCTTCCATCACAATTTGACCTGCCAGAGTACCTGTGAGTGTTGAATTTTGTCCAGAAGCCAACAAGGCCAAGGCAAAGAGAGTGCTTGCTACAGACACGCCAAGGACGGGGCTAAGAAGCTGATATGCATCTTGAATTTCGGCGACGTCATGCTGCCCTCGGGTGTAAAAGGTGGCTGCTGATACTATCAGAATAGCCGCGTTGATAAAGAGCGCAAACATCAGCGCCACCGTAGAATCAATCGTTGCGAATTTAACCGCTTCCGCTTTACCTTCTAGTGTTTGCTCATACTTACGGGTTTGAACAATGGAAGAGTGTAGATAGAGATTATGCGGCATTACTGTTGCACCAAGAATTCCAATGGCTACATAAAGCATTTTGGTATTGGTGATAATTTCCATGCGGGGAATAAAACCACCCAGCACGGCTCGTACATCCGGACGCGAAAATATAATTTCCATAAAAAAACACCCTCCAATAACAAGGATAAGGGTAATGACCAACGCTTCAATATAACGGAACCCTTTATTTTGGAGATACATGACTGCCAACACATCAAGGGCGGTGATACATACACCCCAAAGCATCGGAATCTTAAAAAGAAGGTTCAGCGCGATGGCTGATCCAATTACTTCGGCAAGATCACAAGCGCAGATGGCAATTTCGCACAATATCCATAACGCAAAGGAAGTGGGCGCTGAATAATGATCACGGCATGCCTGGGCCAAATCTCTCCCTGTAACAATCCCGAGTTTAACCGAAAGCGCCTGCAAAAGGATAGCCATCAGGTTGGAAAGCAAAATGACAAAGAGCAGTTTGTAACCAAACGCGGACCCACCCGCAAGATCTGTCGCCCAATTTCCTGGATCCATATATCCCACGGCAACCAAATAGCCAGGACCAGCAAAGGCAAAGGCTTTTTTAAAAAAACTGTATTCCTTCGGAACGACGATGGATTGATGAACCTCCGGCAAACTCGGGCTACGGCTTGGCAACCTCCAGCCTCCCTTTGAAGTGGTGGGATTTGTGCTCTCCGGAAGTTTGGGGGGGAAAGAACCCTTCTCCACTGTTTCCATAAACTCGCATTCTGGAAAATATGGCGCGGGGATGTCAATAGCAAACTACAACAATGTTAACATAGGCTAACATTTATACCGTTAACCACTTTTTGGATTTCTACAATTGGCTTTCCTTCATCCGCGCGAAATGTTAGAACCTCCGGTGCATGACACCGAAGAAAAATAAGCTCTCTAAAAGCGCTAGTGAAGCCGAACAGGACTATTTAGAGGCGATCCACGAACTGATCGAAACTAAGGGTTACGCCAAAGTGGTTGAAATTGCTGAACGCCTAAACCTCAAAGGCCCAAGTGTTACGCGAATGGTTCAAAAGCTTTCACGGGATGGTTACCTTAAATACGAAAAGTATCGTGGGATTGTGATGACCGATCAAGGACGCCTTACCGCTACCGACATGCAACGCCGCCATCATCTCCTACAAAATTTCTTGATGGGCCTTGGGGTAGATGCCAAAACAGCTTATGCCGATGCCGAAGGGATGGAACATCATGTCAGCCCGAAGACGCTTAAATACCTAGCTAGTTGGCTTGAGCAAAAACCCGCCTCTTTGAAACAAAAACTTTCTTCGAAAGTTTGATTCTCTCTTCCATGCACGCAGGAAATTATTCCCCGGTCCCGGGCTTTTGGCTATGCTTATTGAGAGATTCATAAGCCTCGCGCAGCTTATCCTGCTCCATCCGCATGATATTCACAAAATCTGCGGTCATATTCATAAGTGTATTTACGCTCGTAAGGGCGGGTTCTATCTTTTGCACCGTTTCCGCAGAAAGCAAGTGCTGCTCGCCTGCTACGGCTTGCAAACATTCTGCAATCACTGCCAAAGGAGTTTCTTCCTCTTGAGCGGTTTGGGTGATTAATTTTTCGCGCTCGTATTGCATTTCCTTAAGAGCGCTTAAGCTCGCTTCTAAGCGATCGTGAATCACTTTTAGCCGGAGAAGCGATTTTATTCGGGCTGTTAATTCTAAGCGGTCGAAAGGCTTGGAAACAAAATCATCGGCTCCCGCCTTAACAGCCCGGATCCTTTCATCGGTGCTATTAAACGCGGTGATGATGACCACGGGGATGGAGTAAGTAAGAGGATTCGTTTTGATTCTCCGGCATGCCTCTATGCCATTCATTTTTGGCATCACGATATCCATCAGCACTAAATCTGGATGCCGCTCGTGAACTATCTGCAAAGCAGCTTCGCCATCCATTGCCAAAATAGCCTCGTATCCTTCTTGATTGACAATAGCCTCCACGAGCTCGAGGTTTGGTACCTCATCATCCACAATTAAAACTTTAGCCATGAAGATCCTTTAATAATTCTGTTTCTTTGATGTTTTTGCTACTATGCTTCTTAATGCTCAAAGTAGTTGCAACTTATCGGTTGAAAAGCTAATTCGCAAGAAGATCCGTATGCCTTTTCACTTATGATGATACCCCCCCCATCCTTTCGTTCTGTGCCACCGGAAGTAAAACTCGTGAACACGTTTCGATTGCCTTTCGACAATGCGATTGCCACCGCGCGTACCTGCTATTCTTCGAAAGGTGTCATTAGCTCGGAAGATGTTACCGGTTGGCCGCGACGCGATGAATTAGCAACGAGCCTCTACCAAGCTGGGCATCATACTGTTTTCCAGCATGCGCACTTTCAGTTTTCTTTGGCCAATGTATCGCGCCAATTTGTTTGGTCTTTTCTGCACAGCCACCCTTTTTATAATTCGGAGCAAGTTAGCCAACGTTATGTCGAAGTAAAGGCAGGGAGTTATGCGATCCCGCCTCTAGAAGAAAACGCTCTTGCCGTTTATGAGCATACCGTCCAACGCTTATTCGAAGCTTACCAAGCTTTAACACAATCTCTGATGGTTCCGGTGAGCGCGGCTTATTTCGAGCGTTTCAAAGGACGGGCTAAAAATCCCGAAGACAAGAAAACCAAGGATGGATTAAAGAAGCGGTGTATGGAAGCGGCTCGTTACGTGCTGCCGATTGGAACTTTTACTTACCTTTACCACACGATTAGTGGAATCACGCTCTTACGCTACTACCGTTTATGTCGTCAGCGCGATGCTTCGACCGAACAAACTTTTGTTGTCCAGGCCATGGTAGACGAGCTTCTTAAGCTCGCGCCGGAATATCGCGCTATCCTCGAAGAACCCATCCCTTTAGAAGAAACGATCGAACAGCGTTTTTACAAAACCAAAGAACATCAGGCTGATTTCAAAGCGCAAGAGGAATTTATCCATGAGTTTGATGTAGATCTGGATGGTCACGTTTCTGCCCTTGTGGATTACAAGGTCAATAACGAAAAAATGCTTGCAGATGCTGTGCGGGAAGTTCTCGGAATTCCGCGGACCGAGCTAGATGATACTGGAGCCATTGACTTAGTGCTCAACCCTGCTCGGAACCCGCTTTTGGGCGAAAACTTGAACCTAACGAGCATTTCCAAATTAACCCGAGCGATGGTGCATCCATCTTATACTTTCAGAAAAAAGCTTAGTCATACTGCAGATTCACAAGATCAACGGCATCGAACAACGCCTGCTTCGCGTCCATGCCTTTCTGCTTATCTTACGCGGCAACCGGACTATATTACTCCGGAAATTTTCCGTTACGACGATCGCTCTCTTCATCTCTATAACCAAGCAATGCAAATCAGCTGGGAAGGGATTGCTAAACTTCAAAAGCTTGGTGTCCCTGAAGAATATACCGCTTATCTATTGCCGAATGCGGTTTCGATTCGTTTTACTGAATCTGCGGATCTGATGAGTTTATGGCATAAGTGCGCCATGCGCCTTTGCTACAATTCGCAAGAAGAAATTTGGCGGGCAGCGCTCGATGAAGCTTCGCAAATTCGCGAGATTAATCCGAATATCGGCAAGTATTTGCTGCCACCGTGCGGGCTTCGCTCGCTTTCTGGTCAAAAACCAATTTGTCCAGAAGGTGATCGCTATTGTGGCGTTCCTGTTTGGAAAAAAGATATGAAGGATTACGAGAGAGTGATTTAGTATCTTCCTTCTGGAATCCATAAACGCTTTAATATAGTGACCTATGACTTACTACGCCCATACATTACCGAATCGTCCAAAGGAGGAGTGGGAACTTGTAGAACATCATCTAAATGCCGTTGCTGAACAAACCGGGAAGTTTGCTGAAGAATTTGGCGCAAAATGTTTGAAAAAATTCCGTGAAAAATAGATTCATTGCACATCTCCGAAAGGGCGATGGTGAACCACAATACCTTTGGGATCATCTAAGAGAAGTCTCCATTCTGGCGGGGCAGTTTGCTGGCAAAATTGGATTGAAAGAGAGCGGCGAAATTCTTGGTTTATTGCACGACTTAGGAAAAGCCAGTAAAGAATTTCAAGACTACATTCAATCTGCAACTGGGCTGATTGATCCAGATTCAGATGATTATGTGGATGCAAAAGCCAAAAAAGGAAAAGTGGATCATTCCAGCGCGGGCGCTCAGGTTATTTATGAAAGTCTTTGGGGTAAAGGACCAGAGGGGTGTATTGCTGCGCAGGTATTAGCATTGTGCATTGCATCCCACCATTCTGGGTTAATTGATTGTCTTTCACCGAACGGAGAAAATAATTTTCAAAGACGAATTGAAAAACCAGATCAGAACACCCATAAAACCGAAGCTATTGCAAATTTTCAAGAAATCAACCCGAAACTTAATGACCTGCTTTCAAAAGAAGTTGAACAACAACTCTTTGAAAAGATAAACGGCATAAAAGAGGATAACGACTCACAAGAGACGTTGGCATTCAAATACGGGTTGCTAATTCGATTTCTATTTAGCTGCCTTATTGAAGGAGACAGACTTAATACTGCCGACTTTGAAATACCAAGCAATGCTCGATTTAGAAATTGCGGCCAATACGATTCATGGGAAATCTTAATTCAGCGATTGGGTAACAAAATAAAAGAGTTTGAGAACAAGCCAAAGAGGAATGAAGTTGATGAACTGCGAAGCCAAGTTTCTCAATCATGCTTTGACTTTTCCACAAAGCCAAAAGGCATTTACCAATTGACCGTTCCGACTGGCGGAGGGAAAACCCTTGCAAGCCTTCGCTTTGCTCTAAATCATGCAAATCGTCACAAAATGGACCGAGTTTTCTATATCATTCCCTATACTTCTATTATTGACCAAAACGCAGAAGAAGTTAGGAAGATTATGGAAGACAAAGATAAAAATGGAAAATACCTGAATAAAGTTGTTCTTGAACATCATTCCAATCTTACGCCGGATGAAGAAACTCGCAGGCAAGGTCTTTTATCAGAAAACTGGGATGCGCCCATTGTTTTCACAACGCAAGTTCAATTTCTTGAAACATTGTTTGGCCATGGCACAAGAGGTGCAAGAAGAATGCATCAACTCACAAACTCGGTACTTATATTTGACGAGATACAAACCATCCCTGTTCGCTGTGTGCATATGTTCAACATCGCGATTCGGTTTCTTGTCCACACTTGTGGGGCAACTGTTGTTCTTTGCACGGCCACACAACCGCTTCTCGATAAAATTGATCCTGTTCAGCGAGCTTTGAAGATTCAGCCAGAACAAAAGATCATTCCATACGAAAAAGAACTTTTCAAAAAATTAAAACGTGTTGAAGTCTTTGACCGCAGGAAAATTGGTGGGTGGAATGAAGAAGCAGTAGCAGATTTGGTGGATCAGGAGTTGAAAGATAAAGGTAGTGTGTTGATTATTGTGAATACGAAGAACTCTGCCCGTTCGCTGTATCAAGCTGTTATTCAGAAAAGCAATGCGGATGTGTACCATCTCAGCACGAATATGTGCCCAGCACATCGCCTTAAAGTGCTAAATAAAGTCAAAGATAAACTCGAAAAGAAAGAGCCTATTATTTGCGTCAGCACACAACTTATTGAAGCGGGCGTGGATATTGATTTCGGTTCGGTCATCCGTTACCTTGCAGGTCTCGACTCGATTGCCCAGGCCGCAGGACGGTGTAATCGAAATGGCATTAGAGAGAAACTCGGAAATATCTGGGTCGTCAATCCAAGCAAGGAAAACACTGATAAATTGAAAGATATCCAAATAGGCATAGAAAAAGCCAAAAGAATATTGGACGATTTTAAAGAACATCCTGAAAACTTTGAAAACGATTGGATTGGATTGGAAACAATGGAGGCATATTACAAATACTATTTTTATGAGCGAAAAAATGAGATGTGCTATAAAGTTGGCACAAACTCGCCAGCAGGCAGAGAAGATGATTTATTCAATCTTCTTTCCATGAATACAATCTCGGTGGATGATTATAAGAGAAGCAATCAACAAGCCGCTCCAAATATTCTGTTCAGGCAATCTTTTCAAACGGCTTCAAAAGCATTTCGCGCTATTGAATCACCAACACGCGGTATTGTTGTTCCTTACGGTGAAGAAGGGAAAGAGATTATCAATGATCTCTGTGCAGCTTTTGAGGTTGAAAAACAGTACAGGCTTTTAAAGAAAGCACAAAGATATTCCGTCAATGTATATTTGAATGTATTTACTGATTTCGCCGACAAACAAGCTATCAGAGAAGCGCAAGAAGGAACTGGAATTTTTTATTTGGACGATCAATACTACGACAGCGATCTTGGATTAAGTAAAGAGATTGTTAGCAAGATGCCAACACATATCGCATAAAAGAAAAAACCTGTATGGATAACATTGTAGAGTTCAAAGTCACAGGGAAGTACGCCCTTTTCACCGACCCTCTCACAAAGATTGGTGGTGAAAAATTCTCGTATCAGATACCAACGTATGAAGGCTTGAAAGGAGTTTTGAGTTCGGTCTATTGGAAGCCAACCATCGTTTGGATCATTGATAAGGTCAGAGTGATGAAGCCAATCAAAACTCAAACCCGTAGTTCAAAGCCTGTGAAGTACAGTGGCGGGAATGATTTGGCAATCTACACCTATCTCTCGGACGTGGAGTATCAGGTCCAAGCCCATTTTGAGTGGAACCTCCATCGTGAAGATTTGGCAAAAGATAGAAATGAAAATAAACACTATTTCGTTGCCAAACGAATGATCGAACGAGGCGGAAGAAGAGATGTTTTTCTTGGCACAAGAGAATGTCAGGGATATGTTGAGCCGTGCAAGTTTGGCGATGGCGCAGGCGAGTATGACAATTACGGCGAACTCTCCTTTGGCTTGATGTTCCACGGCTTCGACTATCCAGATGAGTTTGGAAAGAATGAGTTTCATGCGCGATTCTGGCATCCAAAAATGATTGATGGCGTAATCGAATTTATTCGACCAGAGAAATGCTCTATCAGAAAATTCGTTAGAGCAATGAAGGCAAACCCGCCAGCTTCAATTGGACTTGAAGAAGAAGGTCTGCTCGAAGGCTACGAAGAAAGGAGTGTCTAAAATGAGTTGGATTCAAAAGCTCTACGAGACATACAATAATTCTCTGTCTATGGTTGGAGCAGGAGCAGACGATAATGAAGTCTCGCTTTTGCCAATTTGTCACACTACACAAAAAGCGCAAATTGAAATCGTTCTTGATGGAAATGGAAAATTCAGAAGGGCAAGAGTTATTCCAAAAGATGAAGCAAGAACGATTATTGAAGACTGGAGAATCGACTACAACCGTGTCAGACCGCATAGCTCTCTGGACAATCTAACCCCGGAAGAATATGCTGAGCAACACAAAACCACAACCCAAACACTGGAAGAAACTCAGTTATGAGTGGCCCAGTAACAGGGGGAAGGTCAACATGAGTAAAGAAATCCCCCAAACCCGTCA
>CAZNSF010000081.1:0-3479 GCA_964575565.1 uncultured Verrucomicrobiota bacterium
GCTTTTTCTTTTTTAGCAAATTCAATAGCGCGATAAATCGCCGCTACATTCGACTTAATATCCGTGGTTACGGGTATTTGAGCGCCTGCAACACGAATTTCCATGTTTCTTAAGCTATAGGAATTCTAAGAGGAGTTCAAACTTCTTTCCAAAAAGTCGTATCCGAAGGATGAATTCCTTTTGCTCGAATGCCACGATCCAGGTTAGCAGCCAGATGCCGCAGAATTTGGTAAATCGTCTCTATCTGATCAGGCATGCCAATAAGTTTAGAAAGTTGAGCGGCAGTCAAAGGTTTGCCATTTTCTAAACTTAATTGATCGGAAATTTTCTTTTGTATGGCAAGAACCGTATTTGCAGCTTTCTTGCCGGCTTCAACGCCAGGTTGGTGATAAGCATTAATCCCAATTAGCGAAGCATACAAACCTACTGCGCGTTCATACAAAGCGATCAGAGCGCCTACCGTTTGCGCAGAAACATCCGGCACCGTTAAAGTAATCGATTGACGATTATTTTCGTAAAGCGCATGGCGCGTCCCTTGGTAAAAACCATGGAGATAATCGCCCGAGGTAATATTGGGGTCTACAAAAAAAGATGCGGTATTTCGATCTCGAAGAACTTCGATAAAGGTTATAAAAAAATTTGGAACACCTTCGCGTAATTGTTGAACATAAGCATGTTGATCGGTGGAGCCTTTATTTCCATAAACGGCGATGCCTTGGTAAACCTTTCTCCCTTTTAAATCGCGTTCTTTACCGAGAGATTCCATTACCAGCTGCTGTAGATATCTGCTAAAAAGAATCAAACGATCCTTATAAGGAAGGATTACCATATCCTTCGATCCTTTTGCTCCGGTCGCATGGAACCACATGAGCGCCAAGAGAGCTGCTGGATTTTCTAATGTCTTTTTAGAACGTGTGGCGCTATCCATTAAACACGCTCCTTGCAACAAACTATCGATATCGATGCCTTGAAGAGCTGCTGGCAATAAGCCGACTGCGGAT
This sequence comes from uncultured Verrucomicrobiota bacterium, assembly GCA_964575565.1. Lineage (GTDB taxonomy): Bacteria > Verrucomicrobiota > Verrucomicrobiia > JABWAM01 > JABWAM01 > CAZNSF01. The sequence continues at coordinate 1,002 of CAZNSF010000081.1, forward strand.
AACTCGCTGGTTCTGCCCCCAATCCAGTCCCACATTGGAAATTGTGCAAGCCAATTTTCGCGCGAAGCAGTTTGGGAAAGTTCACTCCCCTCTCCTGTAATAGCCACGGCATGTCGGGTAAAGTTTAAACCAAATTTTTTGTAGGCCGCCTTAGCTTCCAATTGACCATTACGCGTTTCCTTGGTTGCGCCTGATTTTGAAATAACAATAGTAAGAGTAGAGACCAATGATTGGGTTCGACTATTTTTCTGGATTTGGGAAAGAACAAGGTCGATCCCATCAGGATCGGTGTTATCAAAAAACCAAATGCGAAGTTTATCTTTTTGAGAATCCCCAAGTGCATGAGATACAAATTGAGGACCCAAAGCCGAACCGCCAATGCCAATAATAAGTAGATCGGTAAATTTACCCCCTTTTTCCGGAGATAAACGCCCTTGATGCACATCATCAGTAAAAGCTTTAATTCGCTTAAAGGCTATCTCAATGGCTTTTCGAATTTCAGCAGTAGGGGCTAATTCCGGAGCGCGTAACCAATAATGCCCCACCATTCGTTTTTCATCTGGATTTGCAAGAGCGCCTTTTTCTAATTTTTCCATTTCAGTAAAAGCCTTTTGGATCCGAGGCTCCATTCGATGAAAAAAACTTTTATTGAAATTAATCCGGCTAATATCTAATGAAAAATTGACCGACTGAATGACACAAAAATATTCCTGATAACGTTTCCAAAGCTGAATAGTATTCATATTTTTAAAAAAAGTGTGGCTAAATCTTTTTTGAGCTTGCCACCACTGGAAAGTTTGTTTTCTTACGAGCCCATTCACTGATACGAATCACCTCTGCAGCATCTTTGGGCGGAATTTCCATTTTTGCGCCGCGCAAAAGGACATCCGCCACATGATCATAAAAATCACCGTATTTCCCTAAAGGTTCAAGAGGCCGAGTTTCTTCTTTCCATGGCAATACATCATTGTTGCCATATTTGCGATCCGGCGCTGGTCCATCAACCGCCTGCAATTCTGAAACAGCCTTGGGATCGTAATATTTTAGTAGAGTTGTCTTACCATCACTGCTGGCCGTGCCACAGGAACCGAGCAACATCCATTTCGGCGAAGATAAAGCAGAGGCAGTTGAAACAGTCATATCCGCAACTCGCCCATTTTTGGCTTTCATTAAAATATGAACATGATCTTCGCAATCACCAGCATCCTTAATGTGCTGAAGATCACCAAGAAGCGAGACCACAGGCGCATCCAATAAGTTTAGAATTACATCGATGCTATGCGGGCAACTATTATTAAGCAGTCCGCCCCCATTTTTACGGAGAGTCTGCCAATCGTTTCGACGTGCAAAACCAAACCAACAATGGCGAATCTCGAAAACCTTACCCAAGATTCCGCTGTCGATAATTTCGCGTAAATGCCGAAATTCTTTTCCATAAGGATAATCCGGATGAATAAACCGATAGTTATGATGAACGAATAACTTTCGCTTTGCTTTTTGGGCAGCAGCCATCATACGGCACGCGCCTATAAAACTCATTGCCATTGGTTTTTCGACCAAGCAATGACGGCCAGACTTTAAAACAGCAATGGCATCATGTTCATGTACATGGGAAGGAGTGGCTATTACAACGAGCTCGGCTCGGCTGTGTTTAAGCAATACTTCCAAATGAGGGTGAGTTCCGCAGTTAAATGCTTGGGAAGCTTCTATCAACCGTTTCGGATCAGGATCAGCAACATCAACGATCTTAAAATCCTGCCGTTTACGGAGTTGAGCTGCATGAATAGCCCAACCAGACCGACCAAGCCCTACAATAGCAATTTGAATAGATGATTTCATAAAAAAGTAAGGTAAGGTTATGTTAAGTAATAAATCTTAGGCTGGCCGAACCCAAAGAGAACAACATGAAAATCCAAAAAGTCAAATTTCAATTTCACTATTCTTACAAGTGAATACAAAACAAAAATTAAAAAAAATTAGAATCAGCTTGACCAAAAGCAAACACACTCCTTTAAATACCCTTAACACTTTACAACCTTCAACCTTCTTAACCACTTAAACCAAGGATAAATTTTATGATGAAACGTGATCTTGTAATTCGGATTAGCAACGAAACCGGTATGATTCAACAGGATGTGCTGGCAGTAGCTCAACGAATGCTTGATATTCTCGCTGAAAGCCTAGCAAAAGGAGAAACTATTGAATTGCGAAATTTTGGTGTTTTCGAAGTGAAGCTGCGCAAAGCACGGGTTGGCCGTAACCCAAATGCTCCCGAAAAAGATGTACGCATCCCTCCACGCGCGGTTGTAAAGTTTAAAGCTGGCAAAAAATTACGAGCAGATGTCTTAAAGTTATCCGAAAAAATGGCGGCTCATGTGCCTGTAACCAAACCCAAATCGTCCAAAGAAACTGCCGCCCTCCATTTAAAAGGCTAATGGTCTGGTAAGTTGATCGAGTGCCCTTGGTTTTAGCAGTCGA
>CAZNSF010000082.1:0-5622 GCA_964575565.1 uncultured Verrucomicrobiota bacterium
AGATGTCGACCTTTACCCAAAGCACTTTCCAGAAAAGGCGGAACTCATTAATGATGAACTTGGCACACGATCACATTTTCGTAAGGAGCATGGCTATCATGCGGATGGAGTAGGCCCGCAAGCTGCGACTCTTCCACCCGGTTGTAAAACGCGACTTGTTTTGCTCTCAAACAAAAAAACAAAAGGGCCGATAGGCGTCTGTCTCGAAGTTCACGATCTCGCAGCTAGTAAATTATTTGCCGCAAGACCAAAAGATGTCGAGTTTGTTGAAGGACTTTTATATTACAGGCTAGCAGATCCTCAAATCATTCGAGAACGACTGAAAGCTACTACCAAAGTTCATCGTCAAATCAAAGGAATAGCTCTCGATTTTTTGGATCAAGCTATTGATAGCACACATAAAAAGCGCAAGTGATAAGTGAAGAGTCCGCTCGACCCTGATTCTTTAATCACCTTAGTTTTAGACGAAAGTTTCTGATAGATCAAAACCGTCATGACCCAAAACCAAAAACCGATTCTTGAAGTCTCGAACTTGCGAGTCGAACGTGGGCAGACCGTAATTTTAGACAATGTAACGTGGCAAGTCAGAAAAAGTGAGCATTGGGTGATCCTCGGAGCTAATGGTTCTGGTAAAACTTCGCTTTTACGCGCGCTCACCGGCTATCTAACACCTACTGCCGGTGAAATTAAAGTTTTAGGTCAACAATACGGCCGAACCGATTGGCGAGACTTACGCAAACATATTGGTTTAGTTAGTTCGAGTGTCTCCCAGATGGTTACAGAGGCTGAACCTGCTCTCGAAACCATCATTAGCGGCAAATATGCCATGATTAACTTTTGGGGTAAGATCTCCCAAACCGATCGAGCAAAAGGCAAACACATCTTAAAACAAATTGAGTGTGAATATTTAAAAGATCGTCCATGGGCATTTCTTTCCCAAGGGGAACGTCAACGCCTGCTTATCGGCCGAGCGCTGATGGGCAAGCCACAGATTCTAATTTTAGATGAGCCGTGCGCAGGATTAGATCCTGTAGCGCGCGAACATTTCCTCCAATTTCTTGAGCGACTCGGGAAGCGAAAAAACGCCCCTACCTTGGTGTTGGTAACTCATCACCTCGAAGAAATTATGCCCATCTTTTCCAATGTGATGATCTTAAAGAGAGGTCAAACATTTGCAAGAGGCCAAAAAGCTTCCATTCTTACACAAAAATTACTTTCGGGAGCCTTTGAGGCGCTTGTACGATTAAAGAAAAGAAACGGCCGTTACCAATCAATTGTAAGGCCAACTGCCAACCTCATTATTTAAGAAAGGCCTATGGGCCCGCTAAAAACGCGAAAGTACGCTAAAAGACAGAGATTTAGAAAAAAATAGGGAAACGCCGTATTCCTTACAACTCATTCTTCGAGTTTCATCTGGCAATCTTCAGTCTCTGCTTCTCTGTGGACTCCGCGAGAGATAATTTTTATTCTTATCTTAGTTAACATCTATATCTTATGCAGGGTGGTTTAGTGTTTTTTGTGTGTTTCGTAGGCTCGAACCGCCCATTTAAATTTAAACCTCGCAATTTAAACGCTGCTCTTTGATTGCGAAATAAAGATTTCGGGTATAAGGAATCCATGTAAAAATATATGCACCGATAAAAACCGAATCTTTTTGATGAACTGCATAAATTAAAAGACAGAGAGACCCTAAAAGACTGCAATACCAAAAGGCCAACGGCACCACTACCTTCCGTTTTCGTTCCGTAGCAATCCACTGGATAATAAAACGTGAAAAAAAGATCGCATTACCAACCCATCCGAGAATTTTCCAAAAGCTCCAAGCAATACCGAGAAATCTTCCATCAATAAATAAATAATCCATATAAAGTAATTGAGGGTTAAAGGTTAAAAAAAGACTTTGCGCCTTTGCGAGAATTCAACCCAAATTTTGCATTTGAATTTTATAAAATACCCTCTTATAGGGTGGTAAACTCGTTACGGGACGTGACGGTTCCCCCGACCTCGTCTCCCCTAACGGGCTACCAAACTTTGAAACGGTAGCCCCTTGCGTCCCTGCAAGGGGAAGTTTTACAAGTTCTACGGAACGATATACTATGTGCCCAACAAAAAAGTTTACCACCCTATCTAGGGGTGGTTTATCGTTTCCATTGGGAACAGTTTCTAATAAAAAATCTGGGTTCAATCTTATTTTTTAAAATCTTTTGTTAATAATTCCCGTCGTAGGGACACGACGGGCTACCACTTAAATCATTTTATTTTTAGTATTTAGCGTGTTTAGCGGGCACATGGTTCTCAAATCTTTAAAATCCTTTTTTCTCTGCGACATGATATCGAAGTTGACGACTTTTCATCCAGCGCACTGCTAAAAGATCAACAAACGATTTGAAAAGTCTGTTCCATACTCCATACTTCGATTGACCTGCAAACCGTTCTTTGGGTGTAATAGGAATCTCTACTACCTTCCACCCTTCCATTCGAAAAAGGGTGGGTAAAAAACGATGCGCGCCTCGGAAAAATTTAATCTCCGAAAGGCATTGGCGTTTAAAAGCCCGATACGTGCACCCAGCATCGTTAATACTTTCATCGCTTAATTTATTACGAACCCCATTAGCAATCGAAGAAGAAATTTGGCGTAACCAATTATCCGCGCGCTCGTGAACACGCGAGCCGCAAACACAGTCGGCTGTTTTTAATGCCTCCAAAAATTTCGGAATATCCCGTGGATCATTTTGTAGATCTGCATCTAAGGTAATAATAATTTCGCCGCGAGCAGCCTTCATACCAGCCGCAGAAGCCGCTGTCTCCCCACAATTTTCTTTGAATCGCTGAATCCGCCAATGTAGATCACGCGCAGCAATGCTCGAAAGAATTTCCCAACTTTGATCACGGCTTGCATCATCAGTAACTACCACTTCGTAATCATCGGTAATGGCTTTCATAGCTTCGGTAATTTCCGAATACAATTGTTCGAGGTTTTCCTCTTCGTGATAAACAGGAATAACTAAGGATAAGTATGGCATAGACTCCTGCCTTTGTTACCTACCCTAGATCATTTTGGCAATGCTAGAAAAGCATTCTCTCCGAAACTTCCATGATCTTTATTTTCGGAAAAGAAATCTTCTCACACAGAGGGCACAAAGGCACAGAGAAATTGCCAGATGTTTCTTCTCAAAACATTTGGCAAAAGTGCTTCTCTGAAATCTCCGTGAGAGATAAATCATATTTTCACCGCTTTGTCATCATTCCATGGCCTAATCGCAACATGCGTTCCGTTGTTTCCCAACCGATACATTCATCGGTAATCGAAACGCCGTAACGCAAATCTTTTAAATTCTGTGGGATAGGCTGGCTTCCCTCTTGTAAATTACTTTCTACCATTAAACCAATCACGGCATGGCTTCCTTCGCAACGTTGTTTCAAAACACTCTGCCACACAATCTCTTGCTGCTGATGTTTTTTACCAGAATTGGCATGGCTGCAATCAACCATGATTGCTGGCGGCAATCCTGCTTTGACAAGTTCATGGGTAGCAGCTCGAATGCTTTCTGGGTCGTAATTGGTTTTAGCCCTGCCCCCACGTAAAACAACATGACCCCATCGATTACCGGTAGTCTTAATCGCGCACGTCCTACTATCCTCATCAATCCCAAGAAAACTATGAGGATGGATGGAAGATTTCATCGCATCGATAGCAATTTGCAGACTTCCATCGGTAGCATTCTTAAATCCCACCGGCATGGAAAGGCCGCTTGCCATTTCGCGATGAGTTTGGGATTCCGTGGTACGCGCTCCAATAGCTGCCCAACTAATCAAATCGGCAATATACTGGGGAATAATCGAATCTAGAAATTCAGTTGCAGCGGGTAACCCTATGTTGGTAATTTCAAGTAATAGTTTTCGGGCTGACCGCAACCCAGCTTGGGTATCATAGGTACCATTCAAATGTGGATCGTTAATCAGTCCTTTCCAACCAATGGTGGTGCGCGGTTTTTGGAAATAAACGCGCATCAGGATATAAAGAGATTTTTCCGTTTCAATCCGCAAACGATTGAGTCGTTCCGCATATTCCATGGCTGCTTTCGGATCATGAATAGAACAAGGCCCTACAATCACCAAAAGACGTTGATCTTTTCGGCTTAAGATTCGTTTGATGGTTTCTCTGCTTTCAGTAACTGTTTTGCAAATCTCTTCAGTAATTGGCAATTCCGTTTGGAGCTCACGCGGCGTGATAAGCGGCGTAATACCCTTAATATTTAGGTTTTGCGTTGTTTTCATTAGTGATCTTTGGGGCAACGTAACTCTCTACCATAAAGCTTCTCTTCCTTGATAAGGAGGAGTTAGAGGAGGTTTTCTCTTTGGCTTTGATTTTACCTCCCCTAACCCCTCCTTGTAAAGGAGGGGAAATATTTTGTTACCTTACAACTTTAAAATTTAAGAACCTACTGATCTTTATAAAACCCCTTTATCTGCTGGCAGACAAAGTCGACTTCATTTTCTTTAAGTCCCGGAAAAATCGGTAAAGAAAGAATTCGATCCACCAAAGCTTCTGTAACAGGTAATTTTGGTAAATCATGATAAAGAGCTTTGATCGCCGGTTGATGATGATTAGGCACTGGATAATGAATCCCTGTACCTATCCCTTGCTCTTTTAAATGTTTAGCTAAGGCATCGCGCTGATCAACTTGCACCACAAACATATGGTAAACAGGTACACACCCTGGCCGTTCTGGCGGTAACTGAATTTGGGATATTCCGGAAAGTTGTTTGCGATACCAAGCTACAACTTGGCGCCGATATTGATTGAATTCAGTCAGTCGCTTTAGTTGTTCTCTTCCAATAGCAGCTTGGATTTCATTAAAACGCAAATTAAACCCCACTATTTCGTGTAAGTACTTATCTTTACGACCGTGGTTGCGAAGCATGCGAATACGATCGGCTACTGCTGTATCATTTGTCGTGATACAACCGCCATCACCAAATACAGTTAAGTTTTTCGATGGATAAAATGAAAAAGCCCCATAGGTGCCATGGCTCCCCACTTGTTTATCATTCCAGGTAGCGCCATGGGCTTGGGCGCAATCTTCAATCCAAAAAAGTTTGCGCTTATCCGCAATAGCTTTTACACGATCAATATTTGCAGGGTGACCGTAGAGATGCACGGCCATGATACCAACTGTGCGAGGATTAACATGTTGCTCGATCTGGTTTACATCCAAAGTATAACTATCATCTACATCGATAAAAATAGGTTTAGCCCCTACATGAATGATCGGTTCGATACTTGGAAATGCTGTATGCGAAGGGATAATGATTTCATCGCCAGCTTTTACCTTTAGAGCAAGTAAGAGCAAATGAACCGCTGCGGTCCATGAACTCGATAATACACAATGTTTTACACTCGTATAAGCTGCCAATTCTTGCTCAAAGGCCTGGCACTCGCTGCCAAGGATATAGTTCTGCGATTCTACAACGGCTAGAATACGCTTTTTGATCGTTTCATCAAGATAAACACGGGAGAGAGGGATTTTCACAACCAATCTCTAACAGTGGAGCGTTCTTCTCTGCAAGCGACATTCTAATAATTTTATAATTAGCTCGTTTGACATTTTAGGTGTAAGG
>CAZNSF010000083.1:0-3549 GCA_964575565.1 uncultured Verrucomicrobiota bacterium
TTTCTACTTTATCTGGTTCGGCTTTTGTCATGAGTTCGTTGCCTATATTAACAGCAACTATCTCCTTGCCAGTCATTTCAGGGTATTGTAAAGTGGCGGTTCCTCCCCCATATTTCTCAATCAATTTATCGTAAACACGAACAGCATTTGGGTTTGGTTTTATTTGGCTATTCGGGATCGGTTCAGTAAAGCCGCTAACGACTTCTTCCCAACTTACCGACTTACCACTATGCGTAAACCAACCGTGCGCAGCCCGTAACGCAGCGCCTAAGGCAGCACTCTTGGTAACTTCGATACGTACTACAGGACAATTCATGATATCGGCCATAATTTGTAGAATAGGAATATTCACCGATGCGCCGCCAGTAGCCAAAATTTTGGCGGGTTTAACCTTCATCCATTGTGAGTGCAACCTCATCGACATCATTTGCGCTTCAATCACAGCGCGGCAATTGGCTGTAGCATTTTCTTGATCGAGATTAAAACGATGAATCCCCGGCTTATTTACACGCGGAACAATCTCTGCCTCGAACCATGGCAGCATGATGCCACCGTTATTGCCCGGTGGTGTATTCGCAAGCGCCTGGTTAAAACCGTTCCAATTTAATTTATACAAATCACGAACTTTTTCACGAGCAAGCGAGCCGTTCTTAAAACAAATAAGGGTCATATAATCGCCTGTTGGCGCGCCAAAGACATGACCTTCCCCTTGAGGATCCATCCTACACTCCTCCATATAACCAAAATAGGTATCACTCGTGCCTAGGCTAATAGCAACCATCCCTTCCTTAATAAGACCAAGACCAATTACACTGCATGGATTATCGCCTGACCATACAAGCGCTTGCGCATTGCGATTAAAACCGTACTTGGTAACGAAATAGGAATTGATCGGGCCAATCACCTTCCATGAGTCTGCTAGTGGCGGTAATTTATTAGCTAAATTCGGAGCGGTAGCATCCAAAGCTTTTGGATGCCACGTCTTTTTACGAATATCCATGAGGTTCATGCCTGCCCCATCACCATGGTCAATGGGCGTAATCTTGCCTGCAAGCACGCTGGCCATAAATGAACTGACTAATGCAATATGGACAGTCTTTCCATATTCTTTAGGCTGCTCTTTATAAAATTTACGAATTTGTGGTCCTGTAAAACGCTCGAAAGTATCTGAACCCGTTACTTCAACGGTAGCTTTAATTCCACCTAAGGCTTGTCTAATTTCTTTACATTCAATATTGGTAGATGAATCCATCCAAATGGGTGATGTTTCTCTTGAAAAAATATTTTTCAATTCTTCCACAAGCTTATGCGCAGGATTCAAATGAGCGATGGCATCGGCCGCATGTTCATTGAGATAAACCGATCCATGCTGTTGACCAGAACCTGCGATTGCTAATATATCGCCCAGCGCCAAACCATCCTGTTTCATTTGTTGAAACATCTTATCAAGCGCTTCGACCCACATCAGAGGTGGACTATGCACAACCAAAGGATCGGAATGACGCAATACACCATTCTGTGTACCATAGTGTGGTAGCGCTTGATCAAAGTTTAATGATTTTTCATAGATTACTTTCCTTGTATCATAATCAATCACGATCGCCGAAAGGCTCTGTGTACTAGAATCAAGTCCAAGAAATAAACGTGCCATATATAGAGTGAGAATGTTGTTGCTGTCTCTAGCAAGGTTATGGCAGAAAATGAATCGAAATCTGTGGTGTTCATTAACACAAGTTTTGAGCTTTCTTGTTCTCCTCCTTACCAAGGAGGAGTAAGAGGAGGTTTTAAGCTGACCTCCCCCAACCCCTCCTTAGTAAGGAGGGGAGAATTTACTCTAAGATAGAAATTGGAAAGATGTGTATAATTTTTAGTTGCAAAAGGAAGGGTAAGAGGGGGTAAGTATACTGCGAATCTATTTCGAACAATATCATTATGCCTAAACAAGCCTTCCCAAATATTTCCAAGATCCAGTACGAAGGCCAAAGGTCTAAAAATCCGCTCGCCTTTAAGCATTATAATGCCGGTGAAAAAATTGATGGCAAATCCATGAGGGACCATCTGCGCTTCGGCGTTGCTTACTGGCATACGATGCGCAATTTGCTAAGCGATCCATTCGGCGCCGGCACAGCCATTCGGCCATGGGATGATGGCACTTCTTCAATCAAAAATGCTCAAGCAAGAGTACGTGCAGCATTTGAGTTTATTGAGAAACTTGGGGCACCCTTTTACTGTTTCCACGATCGCGATGTAGCACCGGAAGGCAAAACTTTAAAAGAAACCAATAAAAACCTCGACCAAGTAGTTAAAGTTTTAAAAGAAGAACAAGAGCGTACCGGCATCAAGCTCTTATGGGGCACAGCTAATCTATTTACCCATCCACGTTACCTTCACGGCGCGGCTACCAGTTGTAATGCGGATGTCTTTGCATTTGCCTCTGCCCAAGTAAAGAAAGCGATGGAAGTTACCCATCAATTAAATGGCGCAGGCTATGTGTTCTGGGGCGGTCGCGAAGGTTATTCCACATTGCTTAATACAAATATGAAAAGGGAGCTTGAGCATCTCGCTAAATTCTTACACATGGCTGTTGATTACAAAAAAAAGATTGGTTTTAAAGGCCAGTTTTATATCGAGCCGAAACCGAAAGAACCAACCAAACATCAATACGATTCTGATGCTGCAGCTTGATTGAATTTTTTGCGCGAATATGACCTGCTCAATCACTTTAAACTCAATATCGAAACGAACCATGCCACGTTAGCTGGTCATAGCATGATGCATGAATTAGAAACTGCAGTGGCTGCAAATGCCCTTGGTTCTATCGATGCGAATGTCGGCGATGAACTTATTGGCTGGGATACCGACCAATTCCCAACCAATATCTACCTTGCCACACAGATCATGCTCGTAGTGCTCGGTATGGGTGGATTTACTACGGGTGGATTGAATTTCGATGCTAAGGTGCGTCGCGAGAGCTTTGAACCCATCGATTTATTCTATGCACATATTGGCGGAATGGATGCTTTTGCGCGTGGATTAAAAATCGCTTCTGCCATTCGGCGAGATGGTCGCTTGGCTGAATTTATCAAACAACGTTACAACTCTTGGGATGGCGGTATCGGTAAAGATATTGAAGCCGGTAAAGTTGGTTTTAAAGAACTCGAAACTTATATGCTTAAGAAAGGCCAAGCCGATAAAAATGTCAGCGGCCGCCAGGAGTTTCTCGAAAATCTTATTAACGAGTTTATTTGATACCATTTTCAATTTTAAAGCAGACAATTCATAGGCCTAGTTTTAATCATTCTAGAGATTGCCGCGCCCCATTCACCCTGGCTCGCAATGACGTCATTGCGAAGTTTGGGAAGAAGGGACTGAAGCAATCTTACTGTTATTGTCTACTTTTTTTAGACTTATCATAATAACCTATGGGAAAAATTACTTCTGAAAAAATAGCCTACAAAGGCTGGCCGAATTGCTACCGATTGGCTAATGGAAAAATCGAACTCATCATTACTACCGATGTTGGACCTCGTATTATCCATTTTGGGTTTA
>CAZNSF010000084.1:0-8063 GCA_964575565.1 uncultured Verrucomicrobiota bacterium
ATGCTAAATAATCTATTTATTTCTTTCTTGGACTTTAGGTAGAGTCAAACTGATAATAGCGATTAGTAAAAAAGTTATGCTACATATTCAATCCATACAATCCTTTGATCGTCCAGAACTATCGCCTTATTTAACGATGAAGCGGCCGTTGGACCACCAACGCGCGGGGATTTTTGTGGCAGAAGGCGAAAAAGTCGTGCGACGCCTTCTCGAGAGCCGCTTAACCATCATTTCCATTCTCCTCCCAGAAAAATGGCTTCAAGCATATGAACCTCTTCTCGAAACGCGTCCTGAAAAAATTGATGTATTTATAGCCGAAAAAACCCTTCTTGAAAACTTTACCGGATTTATCATGTACCAAGGAGTTTTAGCTGTTGGGCAAATTCCATCACCGGCCTTATTAGAAAACGTTCCGCGAACATCCTCCAAAGCTCTTCTATTCGTTGCTATCGATGGCATTACCAATGCCACAAACCTAGGCGTAATCGTTCGTAATGCTGCTGCATTTGGCGCGCACGCTTTATTAGTAGGCCAAACATCATGCAGCCCTTTTCTACGTCGTGCAGTGCGCAACTCCATGGGAAGTGTCTTTCAATTACCCATAGTGGAAGCGACTCACTTAGCCCAGACCTTACAGGATTTGCGCGGTAAAAATATCCGCTGTATTGCCGCACATCCTGATCTTAAAGGAAAGACTTTGTGCAAGAGTGATTTTTCTGGAGATTGCTGTATTGTTTTGGGTAATGAAGGCGATGGCATTTCACCGGAAGTGATCGAATCTTGCGATGAAACCATTGCCATTCCCATGGCCATACAGGTAGATTCTTTAAATGTAGCTAGCGCAGCGGCAGTATTTTTCTATGAAGTAAATCGACAACGAGGCAAAATTTAATTTCTGTTTTGATGGAGGTCTACCAAATAACCAACCTCCCTTAGCCTCTCCTCGCATTAACTATTACATACCTGTATAAACCATACGTTTAGAAAAACTGTTCTCCTCCTTTCCAAGGAGGAGTTAGAGGAGGTTTCTCTTAATGAACTTACCTCCCCTTACCCCTCCTTGGAAAGAAGGGGAGAAAGAACCTTTTAAAGTAAGAAGTAATGTCTGATATTATTTTAACTACACTGAATGCCAAATACGCCCATAGCTCGTTTGGGCTAAGGTATTTAATGGCCAATCTTGGTAAGAACCAATCACGTGCCCATATTTTAGAATTTAATATCAATCAGGAACCGCTTGATATTGCCGAAACCATTCTCAATGAAAATCCGAAAATTGTTGGTATCGGTGTTTATATTTGGAATGTCGCAAAAACCACGCAGCTTATCGCTCATCTTAAGCAATTGCAGCCACATCTTATTGTAATCATCGGCGGACCGGAAGTTAGTTACGAAGTTGATCAACAAAAAATTGTTCGCCTTGCCGACTATGTAATCACTGGAGAAGCTGATCTAGCATTTGCCCAACTTTGCGAGCAAATTCTAACAAATCAACCTCCTCCGGCAAAGATCATCCCTGCGAAATTACCCACCTTTGAGCAACTTACTCTCCCCTACCATCTTTATACAACGGAAGATATTGCGCACCGTGTTATTTATGTGGAGGCATCGCGCGGCTGTCCGTTTACATGCGAATTTTGCCTGTCTTCTCTCGATATTCCTGTACGAAGCGTTCCACTAAATCCCTTTCTTTCTGCTTTGCAATCTCTTTTAAATCGCGGAGCGCATCAATTCAAATTTGTGGATCGCACGTTTAACCTTAATCTCCAAACAAGCCGCTCCATTTTAGAATTCTTCTTAGAGCGATACCGACCAGGATTATTTATCCATTTCGAAATGATTCCAGATCGGTTACCCGAAGCTCTTCGAGAACCTATCCAAAAATTTCCACCGGCAGCTCTCCAATTTGAGGTTGGGATCCAAACTTTTAATAAGGAAGTGGCGGATCTCATTCATCGTCGACAAGATAATACCAAGGTAGAAGAGAACTTAAAATTTTTGCGCCAAGAAACGGGCGTTCATATTCACGCTGATTTGATTATTGGTTTGCCAGGCGAAAGCATAGAGAGCTTTGCCGAAGGATTCGATCGGTTGGTAACATTGCGCCCGCAAGAAATACAGGTAGGGATGCTCAAGCGGTTACGCGGCACACCTATTGTACGCCATGATACAACTTGGGGCATGGTTTATAGTTCTGATCCACCCTACGAAATTCTAAAAACTAAACTGATTGATTTTTCTATAATGCAACGGTTACGACGATTTGCTCGTTATTGGGATTTAATCGCTAATAGCGGCAACTTTATTGAAGCGACTCCTTTTCTTTGGGCAGACACCTCTCCTTTTTGGAGTTTTCTGCAATTTAGCGATTGGCTATATTTACAGATCGAACGCACTCATGGTATTGCGTTATCAAAATTAGCAGAATTATTATTTACCTATTTAACTGCCCAAAAAAATCAACCCAAGGAGTTAATCTTAGAAACTTTAGCGCGAGATTATCAACGTGGCGGGCGCTCCGATTTGCCTGCTTTCTTAAAAGGTATAAAAAATATTATACCCTTTCAAACCACAGTACACCCTGCATCGATAATCGCCTTACCTCGTCAAGCGCGGCACTGGGGATAACATTTCATCATCCATCAAAATGGCCGCCCATTTTTATTATTGCGACCATTTTTCGAAGGCGATATATCAGTAACCTTCAGAAAAACAGAGTGCTCACCTACCATCCGACGCAGCTCATGAATGAGTTGTTCGTCAGCTTTTACATGAAATTCATCAGAAGTTTTGATGTAAACAACCTCGCCGCTTGTTTGCTCCATGCACAATAAAACTGGCAAGTTCCCTGGGTAACGTCGCAGTAATTCTCCCATTTGCTCCAAATGTTCTGCTCCCAAACGATTATTCGGAATATGCAGATGGATGGACTTTGCAAAACGCTGAACTGCTTCGCCAAGAGGATAAACCTCCGAAGCAATCATCCTTGGCTTCTCGTCGCGCTTATCAATGCGTCCACAGATAAGAACCGCTTTTTCCGGTCCTAGATAATTTGAGGCTCTTTCGAAAGTATCGGTGTAAACGAGAACCTCCACAGCACCATCTAAATCTTCCACTTCCAAAATAGCCCAAGGGCGATTGTCTTTTTTGCTTAATTTCTTTTGGAACGAAGTAATAATACCGCCTAAACGTGTTTCGGCGGCATCTTCTAATTCATTGAGGTGTGCAGTAGTTTTAAGTTCAAAAAGCTTAAGAACGGGCACATAATGGGTTAAGGGATGGCCCGAAACATAAAAACCGAGAAGCTCTTTTTCAAAAGCCAGCAATTCATTTTGATGCCATTCCGGTATCGGCGCCCCCACTTCTGTCCCTACACGCTGGATAGATGGATCTTCGCCGAATAAAGATCCTTGCCCGCGTGCGCGATCCGATTGAGATGCTGATCCCAACGATAATGCGCGATCGATCAATTCAAAATTATGGCGACGTGTAAGCTTGGCAAAATCAAATGCTCCACATTTAACTAGACTTTCTAAAACACGTTTATTCACAAGACGACTATCGAGTCGCGAACAAAAATCAAAAACGCTCTTAAAGACACCGTTCTTTTGGCGTTCTGCAATCATCGCTTCTACAGCGCTTGGGCCTACATTTTTAATCGCAACCAGTCCAAAACGAATCTGATGATCATGCACCACTGTAAAAAGCTGTTCGGACTCGTTCACGCTCGGTGGCAATACCTCGATATCCAACTCACGACAGTTATTAATGTAGTCGGTTGTTTTATCCTTATCATTTAATTCGTTAGAAAGCGCAGCGGCCATGTATTCGACCGTATAATTCGCTTTAAGGTAAGCGGTCTGGTAAGTGATGATGCCATAGGCTGCCGAGTGTGATTTATTAAAACCGTAACCTGCAAATTTCTCGAGAAGATCAAAAATCTTTCCTGCTTTTTCCTGCGGAATACGATTTTTTTCGTAACATCCTTTTACAAACAACGCCCGTTGCGAGGCCATTTCTTCGACCTTCTTTTTACCCATGGCACGGCGAAGAATATCTGCGGCTCCCAAAGAAAAACCTGCTAATGCACTTGCGGCCTGCATTACCTGCTCTTGATAAATCATCATCCCATAAGTTTCCTTGCAGATACCCTCCAATAACGGATGATCATAGTGAATAGCAGTCTGCCCATTCTTACGTTTGATAAATTCCGGGATAAGATCCATAGGACCTGGACGGTAAAGAGCAATGAGTGCAAAAATATCTTCGATACAGGTAATGCCGAACCTACGAGACAGATCACGCATTCCAGGACTTTCTAATTGGAAGATGGCAGTAGTATCCGCACGATTGAGAAGTTCGAAGGTCTTTTTATCCTTAAGATCGAAACGATTTGGTTCCAATTTGTTGCCGCGATGTTTTTTTATAAGATTTATCGTATCTCGAATAACCGTAAGGGTCTTTAGTCCCAAAAAATCCATCTTTAACAAATTAAGATTTTCCAAGGCCTCCATGGGGAATTGGGTGACAATGGCTTCGCTTTTATCCCGAGCCAGCGGCACAAAATGGCAAAGTGGCTCACCACAAATAACTACACCCGCTGCATGAACAGAACTTTGGCGGGCAAGGCCTTCTAAAGTTTTTGCAGTCTCAATGAGCTCAGCGGTATGCGCGCTGTTTTTAACTGTATTTTTAAAATCAGGACTAATAGTTAAAGCTTTCTCTAAAGTGATCTTCAGCTCATTCGGAATCATCTTAGCAAGACGATCCACTTCGCCATAAGGAAGACCCATTACTCGCCCCACATCACGAACTACCGCCTTAGCACCCATCGTGCCAAAGGTAATAATTTGGGCGACATTTTCATCTCCATATTTTTTACGGACATATTCAATCACTTCCGGGCGCCGGTTATAACAAAAGTCGATATCAATATCAGGCGGACTAATCCGTTCAGGATTAAGAAAGCGCTCGAAAAGGAGATGGTATTGCAAAGGGTCAATATCTGTAATATCCAAAGCATAAGCCACTAAACTACCTGCGGCTGAACCGCGCCCTGGACCAACGGGAATGCCATTGCTTTTGGCATAACGAATAAAATCCCAAACGATGAGAAAATAACTCTGAAAACCTGTTTTCTCCATCACGCGCAATTCAAGATTAAGACGCTCTAAAATCGTTTTCTGCTCTGGCGTAGGTGATTTAGTCTGCGGATCGAATCCAAAGCGCTGACGAACACCTTCGAACGCCAATTCCCGTAAATATTCGGAGCGGTTCTTCCCTTCGGGCGGTTTATAGGAAGGATATCGGTTCGTCTTAAAATCAATCAAAAGATTGCAACGTTCCGCAATCTCTAATGTATTCTTGAGGGCATCTGGAAACTCACCGAGCGCTAATTGCATTTCTGCCGGTGTTTTGTAATAAAATTCCTGTGTAGAGTAACGCTTACGTTTATCATCGCTTAATAGAGATGCTGTGCCAATACAAATGAGGGCATCGTGCGCTTGGGCATGCGCTTTTTCGAGATAATGCACATCGTTGGTAGCTACAAGTTTAATGCCATGACTTTGAGCGATGGAGGCAATCTCGGGATTAACCTTGCGCTGCGCATCAATTCCATGATTTTGTATCTCAAGATAAAACCGATCTCCAAAAACATCCTTACAAAAACGAACAAAATCCAATGCTTTATCGCGTTGTTGATTCAGTAAGTTTTGGGCAACCTCACCTTTTAAGCATGCGGAGGTGGCAATTAATCCATGATGATATTGGGCCAGGAGATCTCGATCGATACGCGGTTTATAGTAAAAACCATTTAAATGAGCTTCGGTAACCAGTTTAATGAGGTTGCGATAGCCGATTTCATCTTGGGCTAAAAGTAGAAAGTGATAACTTGCATCTCGAGCGCTGGCAGCATCTTTTTCTGTGCGTTTACCGGGCGCCATGTAAGCTTCGCAACCAATAATAGGTTTAAGACCATGACTTTCAGCTTGCTGGTAAAATTCGACGGCGCCAAAGAGATTTCCATGATCTGTCATCGCCACTGCAGGCGAGCCGCATTCCTTGGCTTTCTTCATGAGATCGGCAATACGCACCGTAGCATCCAAGAGTGAGTATTCGGTGTGTTGATGAAGATGAACAAAAGGCGAAGGCATAACTAGAATAGAATTATATCGACTAAAATTAGGAATTGCGAATTAAGAATTAAGAATTAAAACTAGCTAAATATTTGAAATCCTCCATTCTTAATTTTTATTATGTCTTCTATCCATCCAACGGCGATTATTCATTCGAAAGCTAAACTAGCGGAGAATATTGAAATTGGCCCCTATACGGTTATCGATGAAGGAGTTCAAATTGCCTCTGGATGTCGGATTGGGCCACACTGTTATCTTACAGGCAACACCATCTTGGGATCCGATAATATCATCCATGCAGGATGTGTATTCGGTGATTGGCCGCAAGATTTGGCCTATACAGGTGTACCCACCGGTTTAACTATTGGTAAAGGCAATCGTTTTCGTGAACATGTAACTATCCACCGAGGAACCAAAGAAGGAACTACTACTGAAATTGGTGATGATAATTATTTGATGGCGCATAGTCATGTGGCTCATAATTGTAAAATTGGCAGCCATGTCGTTATCGTGAATGCTGTTTTATTGGGAGGATATGTAGAGATCGAAGATCGCACTTTTTTAGGCGGAGGAACGGTGGTCCATCAGTTTTGCCGCGTGGGAACACTTGTGATGTCGCGCGGTTTATCAAGAATTAGCAAAGACATACCACCTTATTGTATGGCCGTAGAAAATAATGAACTTGTAGGCCTTAATTCACTGGGGATGAAACGCATTGGATTTTCAGCAGCTCAACGAATGGCTTTAAAAGAAGCTTATAAAACACTCTTTTTAAATGGACTAAATATTTCCCAAGCTCTTGTAGAATTAAAAAACGAACAAATGGCACCAGAAGTTCATCATCTTGTACAATTTATTCAAAATTCTAAGCGCGGAATATGCGCTGCACGCAAGAAACCTACAGATCTAGGAGAAGATAACTAGTACACCAAGGGCACCAAGCATCAGTACCCGGAAACTTTAGTAGAATTTTGAGACAACTCATGTTACCCTCTTTTTGGTGCTCTGGCGTGCCAGTGCACTTTTAGATATTTCTAGGAGGAGTGGCTGAGCCCGGTTTAAGGCACTCGACTTGAAATCGAGCGATGGGGGAACCCATCCGTGAGTTCGAATCTCACCTCCTCCGCCAGCCTTCGCTCTATACTATATAAAAAGCTTGAGCTATGGATAGCAAGACATACAGAAATTAAATTTTTATGCCGCTTTTTTCACTTACTCCTAAAAACGTTGCGCCGGTTCAAACTAAATACCGCACGATTAAGACTCAACTACCGGTTCCAGAATCGCTGCCTACCTTAGAAGAGATGCGTACTTATGAGCCACAGTCCATGAGCGGACTGCCGCCTGTAGTCTGGAAAACCGGTGATAACTTTATCATCCACGATTACTGGGGTAACCGCTGGATTGATTGGTCAAGCGGCGTATTAGTCACTAACGTCGGCCATGGCCGCAAAGAATTGGTTGATGCCATTGTGGAACAAGCGAAAACAGGACTCCTTAGCAATTATCTTTTCCCTCATAAGCTGCGCGGCAAGCTTGCTCGGATGCTTGTAGAACGAGCTCCTAAAAATTTAGATAAAGTCTTTTTATTATCTACAGGATCGGAAACGATTGAATGTGCCATTAAACTTTGCCGTACCTATGGCCAAAAAACTTCTCCAACTAAACGTGTAATCATCAGCTTTACAAATGCTTTCCATGGACGAACCCTCGGCTCGCAAATGGCGGGAGGAATTCCCGAGCTGAAAACTTGGATTGGAAATCTGGACCCAGAAATGATTCAAGTACCATTTCCCGATGGATTCCGTTGTAAAGATGTAAGTTTTGACCTATTTAAAAAGAGTCTCGATACTTCAAAAATTAAAGCGAAAAATGTCTGTGGTGTTTTAATCGAAACTTATCTGGGCGGTAATGCCAGCTTTGCGG
>CAZNSF010000085.1:0-2845 GCA_964575565.1 uncultured Verrucomicrobiota bacterium
AGCGCGGTATGGCTGTGAAAGATACAGGCGCTCCTATTTCTGTGCCAGTAGGCGAAGGAGTGCTCGGTCGGGTTTTTAATGTGCTCGGTGAACCTGTTGATGAAAAAGGCCCTGTTAAGTATGAAAAACGTTATCCGATCCATAGGCCTGCTCCAAAATTGGAGGAGCAAGAAACTAAGACCAGCATTTTAGAAACTGGCATTAAAGTCATTGATCTCATTTGTCCATTCACCAAAGGAGGTAAAGTCGGCGCTTTCGGAGGGGCAGGGTTTGGTAAAACCGTAGTTATCATGGAGATCATCAATAACATTGCTAAGACACACGGAGGCTATACTGTTTTTGCAGGCGTGGGCGAGCGGACGCGCGAAGGAAACGATCTTTACCATGAAATGTCGGAAGCAGGTGTGATTGACCAAAAAGATATCAGTAAATCCAAGGTAGCATTGGTTTATGGACAAATGAATGAGCCGCCCGGGGCTCGTTTACGAGTGGCACTTTCCGGTTTGGCCATGACAGAATATTTCCGTGATGAAAAGAATCAAGACGTACTTCTCTTTATTGATAATATCTTTCGTTTTTCACAGGCAGGCTCTGAAGTCTCTGCTCTTTTGGGTCGCACCCCAAGCGCGGTGGGTTATCAACCAACCCTTGCTGCAGAGATGGGCGATCTCCAGGAACGTATTACTTCGACCAAAAAAGGGTCGATTACATCGTTCCAAGCTGTTTATGTGCCAGCGGATGACTTAACAGACCCCGCGCCAGCGACTACTTTTGCCCACTTAGATTCAACTATTGTGCTGGAGAGGTCCATTGCAGAATTAGGGATTTATCCTGCAGTTGATCCTTTGTCTTCAACTTCCAAAGCTCTTGCACCGGAAATTGTCGGCAAGGAGCATTATGAAGTCGCGCGTGGAGTTCAACGTACTCTTCAACGATACAAAGATTTACAAGATATTATTGCAATCCTTGGGATGGACGAATTAAATCCAGAAGATAAGCTTGCTGTTTTTAGAGCCCGCAAAATTCAACGGTTTTTAAGCCAACCCTTTAGTGTGGCTGAAGTTTTTACTGGCACTAAAGGTGTGCAAGTTTCTGCCAAAGAAACGGTTCGCGGATTTAAAGAGATCTTAGAAGGTAAACACGATGATAAGCCCGAAACTGCTTTTTATATGAAAGGTGGAATTGATACGGTGAAAGCATGAGTCTTCGTCTTGAAATTGTAACTCCGGAAGCAAAAACTTTTTCCGACGAAGTGGATCAAGTGGTATTGCCAGGAGTGGAAGGCGAATTTGGTGTTTTACCTGGTCATGAACCTTTTGTGACCCAAATTTTGCCGGGCGAACTAGTTGTTACACAAAAAGGTCAATTACATCACTTAGCTGTTGGCGAAGGTTTTGTGGAAGTTCAGCCTACCTATGTTTCGGTTCTTACAGATATGGCGGTTAAGGCCGATGATATTAATGAGGTAGAAGCCGAAGCTGCCCGTAAACGCGCCGAAGAAGCTCTTACACAAAAACTTTCGGATGAAGAAACAGCGGCAGTCCAAGCCGTTCTCCAAAAGTCGCTTGCCCAGCTTCATGTTAAACGCCGTCGTCGTACGGGTTAGAGTTTTATAGCTAATGAGCATCTGGCAGAGATCGCAGAAATTAAGAGAAAACAATAACTCTGCGGCTACTGTGATAGAAATCACTTCTAAACAAGAGCTTGGCTTACAGGGCGAATTAGAAGCCGCAAAATTTTTAAAGAAAAATGGGTTTAAAATTTTAGTGCCACGCTATCGCTGCCGATTCGGTGAGATTGACTTAGTGGCGAGGGAAGGGGATGTTCTTGTTTTTGTGGAGGTCAAGACTCGGAAGTCAGCCGATTTTGGTAATCCTGCCCAAGCAGTAACGCCGGAAAAACAGAAGCACATGAGCCGGGTTGCTTTGGATTATCTAAGACGTCTTAAAAACCCAGATATTCCCGTTCGATTTGATATTGTCGAAGTGATCTCTTCTGAAAAGGAGAGTCAGTGTAATCATATCCGGGATGCTTTTCCACTCTCAGAACCGTATATTTATTAGATAATCCGATTTTTACCACGGAGGCACGGAGAAAAAGAAAGGTTTTCTTATAAAACTATTCTTTTTATGCCTTTGATAGGAATCTCAGTCCTTAAGAGCTCTGTGGTAAGAAAATCACTCATACAGTAAAAACTTCTTCCGTTTCTCACGGAACTGGGAGCAAGAAGCTTTCCATTTTTCGAAGAGTTCATTCAAATTATGTTCTTCAGTAAGCCATTTACGAGGTTCATCACTGCCACAAACTTTATCGAACATCGCTATTTGCTTGGATCCTGATTTGCTAAACAATTTCGGCGCATCAAGTGCCGATAATACTCTGAAATTAATTTCTAAAAGATTCTCTGCATCTTTTGGTTTCACATAAATTTGAACGCCTTCACAGGCGGTATCTTTATAAGAAGAGTAAAAAGGTTTAAATCGCGCGCTACGAAACTGAACTCCTTTAGGACAAGATGAAGTTTTGATATCTGCGGGCAGAGCTTCTTTGGCTGTTAAAGCTTTATAAGCGGTGCGTGGTGTTTGCCAGTAAGAATTCAGTGCTTCGGCTAAAGGTTCTGCTTTGATCCACGGAGCGCCAACCAGTTCAAATGGCAGTGTATAGCCGACTCCAATAGAAACTGGTCCAAGTTCACCGAGAATGCCAGTAGCTGCATACATTTGGCAGCTCGAAGCATGCGGGATATGCGGAGAAGTAGGTATCCATCTTAAACCTGTTTCGTTCCATACCATATCCCGTTTCCAACCGATCATTTTAATGATTTGGAGTTTTTGATAGTGAGGGG
>CAZNSF010000086.1:0-5450 GCA_964575565.1 uncultured Verrucomicrobiota bacterium
ACCGTTGATTTCGTAATTAACTTCGAGCGCTTGATAAATAGGAGGAAGCGCACTATCTGCAAACTCCACATCTACCACTGCTCCGATTACTTGAACAATATTACCTTGAGATTTCATAATAATAAGTAGTTAGAAATTTAATAATTACAGCTTCCAGCCGTTACGCCATCGCCATTTGGGCCGTCGTGATCTCCAAAAGCTCATTGGTGATACTTGCCTGGCGAATTTTATTATATTCGAGGGTTAAATCTTTAATCATCTGTTTCGCATTATCGGTAGCGTTTTTCATAGCCACCATGCGTGCGGAATGTTCGCTAGCCTTCGCCTCGAGATAACATTGATATACTTGGAAGTGAATATAATGAGGAAGGAGCGCGCTTAAAACACCTGCTGCTGAAGGTTCAAAACTAGCTTCTGACGCAACTCGATCCTCATGATGACTAGCCTCTTCATCATGATGCCCTTCCACGCCTGCCTCTAGCTTTTTAAGCTCTATGATAGGCACTAATTGTCGGCGAATTGGTTTTTGGTTAATGGTAGAAATAAATTCTGTATAGAGAATATCAATTTGATCGATCTCACCTTTAAGGAAACTATCAATCATAAATTGTGAAATAGCTTTTGTATAAGCAATGGTTAGCGTTTCTTTCATTTCGAAATCGGCAACGAGATTACGT
The DNA here is from genome assembly GCA_964575565.1 of uncultured Verrucomicrobiota bacterium. Taxonomy (GTDB): domain Bacteria; phylum Verrucomicrobiota; class Verrucomicrobiia; order JABWAM01; family JABWAM01; genus CAZNSF01. Next base: position 678 of record CAZNSF010000086.1, read on the forward strand.
TTCATTCGCACTGCAAAAGCTTTTCCCTTGCGGCCTACTGTAACAAAACCCGTTGTTGCGGAATCACAAGCTGCTGCTTCGCGCAAAAGATTGGTATTGAGTGCTCCGCAAAGTCCTTTATCAGTACTTAAGAGCAGCACTCCTGTTCGTTTAACTGGCCGTTTCTCAAGTAAAGGATGGGTATGTTGATCAATACCGCGCTTACAGGATGCTAGCACAGCATTCATCAACTGCGCATAAGGCCGCCCCATAATGGCTTGTTGTTGAGCCTTTCGCATCTTCGAAGCTGCAACCATTTGCATAGCCTTCGTAATCTGGGAAGTATTTTTAATCGACTTAATCCGTCGACGAATGTCTCGAGTGTTAGGCATAAGCTATATAAGCTGCGGGCTGCGAGCCACGAGCAACGAGTTTTCGTTAGGGGTTGCTATCTTTTGTATTAGGCCGCGTAAAATTTTAGCGGCTTCTGTTTGTGAGGCAGCAAGAGAGAGAAAATCTTCCTCTTTGAAATAACCAAGCCTATAGGCTACATCCAAAAGATATTCCACTTCACAAAGCGAAGATTCTGCTAAGTTTAAAAAATGACTTTTATCCTTATCTGTTCTTCGTGCCATTCCTTCAGCAATATTTGTTGGTACGGATAAAGCTGCACGCCGTAACTGGGAGGTTAGGCCATACACTTCTTCTTTGGGGAAAGTCTTTGTTTTTCCGTAAATGTCCATGACCAATTGATCCGTTTTCTGCCACGCTAAAAGGTTTTTGTAATTTTTCCCCATTTTATAAAATCACTTGTTTTACTCGTTACTCGAGGCTCGCAGCTTATTTATGGCTTATAGCTTTCCTTAAATTCTTCCACCGCCGTCTTCAATTCACCAATCAAAGCATCGTTAAGCGCTTTTTCCTTACGGACTTTACCTAAAAGCGGTTCTTTACGGGTTGCAAGAAAATCCACAAGCTTAGCTTGGAAATCCTTTGTCTTATCTGCTGGGATACTATCAAAGTGACCGTTCGTCATAGCCCACAAAAGAACCACTTGGATTTCTATAGGTTGAGGCTGATATTGGATTTGTTTAAAAAGCTCTACCGTACGTTGTCCGCGATCCAACATCGATTTGGTTTTGGCATCTAGATCGGAACCAAATTGCGCAAATGCAGCTAATTCACGGTATTGCGCGAGCTCCAGTTTAATTTTTCCAGCAACTTGCTTCATGCCCTTGATTTGAGCAGCCGATCCTACACGAGAAACCGAAAGCCCCACTGAAATAGCAGGGCGCACTCCTTGGTAGAACAAATCGGTTTCTAAATAAATCTGTCCATCCGTAATGGAAATCACGTTGGTAGGAATATAAGCCGAAACATCGCCTGCTTGGGTTTCGATAATAGGCAACGCCGTAAGAGAACCATTACCACTCTGCTCATTTAAACGAGCAGCTCGCTCCAAAAGGCGAGAGTGTAAATAAAACACATCGCCTGGATAAGCCTCGCGCCCCGATGGCCGCTTTAACAAAAGAGAAACCTGTCGATAAGCTACTGCGTGCTTCGAAAGATCATCATAAATAATGAGCGCATCCATTCCATGATCCATAAACCACTCGCCAATTGCTGCACCAGCAAACGGAGCCAAGTATTGATTGGCTGCTGATTCGGAAGCAGTCGCTGAAACAATGGTGCAATAATCCAAAGCTCCTTCTTTTTCCAAAACATCGATGATGCGCGCTACGTTAGAATTTTTTTGTCCAACAGCAACATAGATTGAGTAAAGAGGACGATAACCTTTATCGCCAGCAGCTTCAGCAGCGCGATTAAGACGCGCTTGGTTAATTATGGTATCTACAGCAATCGTTGTTTTCCCTGTAGCACGATCGCCGATGATCAGCTCACGTTGACCGCGACCAATGGGAATCATGGCATCAATGGCCATAATACCCGTTTGAACAGGCTGGTTTACACTGTGGCGTTTAATAATACCGGGAGCAATTTTTTCGATCGGATAGAAGGCTTCTGACTTAATAGGCCCTTTACCATCCAGAGGTTGCCCAAGGGCATTCACCACGCGCCCCAGAAGGCTTTTACCGACCGGCACTTGAAGAAGGCGACCGGTGGTCTTTACTTCATCGCCTTCTTTGACATGTTGATAATCGCCAAGGATAATAGCGCCAACCTCTGTTTCTTCGAGATTGAGAGCTAGTCCGTAAAGGCCGCCAGGGAACTCTATCATTTCATTGAGCATGACATCGCTAAGTCCTTCGATTTTAGCCACGCCATCGCCAACTTCGCGCACCGTGCCGATATTTTGGCGTGTAACAGAGGTTTTAAGGGTAGAGATCTGGGTTTGGATTTCTTCGAGGAGAGAGCTCATAAATTTTAGGCAATTAAAAATTAAAAATTAAAAAACTAATGACTGTTTGTGTTAACCTTTTTACGAATACTACCAAGAATCTTTTTAAGTTGTTCGGATTCATCAAGAAGAGGCTGGATAAGTGTTCCACTGACAATGTCGGCTTTATGGATAAACCGCAACCAGAGATTAGTTTCCCTTGCTTCTTTAAGAGCGATTCCAATCTTATTTGAAAAGTCAGCGCGGCTAACACCGGCTTGGGCTTCTTCGATATTGGCTGCGATTGAAGTCCCTGCACGAAGCAGCTGACGTCCTAATACATAAGACGCCGTCTCTTTTGGAAGTCGACGGACCAAACTAATAACGTTAACACCAAAATCAAAAGTGCGTGGCAAAAGGTCCTTTTTCATTTTTCATTTTGAATTTTTAATTGGGTCAATCGCGCCGCGATTGACCCATCCCATACATCGCTGCCAACTTTAACCCGGAGGCCACCGATGAGAGAGGGATTGACCCGATGTTTGGAAATTAAAGGCGAAGAAAATCGTTTCTGTAATAATGCTTCAACCTGATGAAGCTGGCCATTGGCTGCCGGCGAAGCTGTTTCGACAAAGAGCGTCCTTTTTTGAAGCTCATTTTTTATTAACTTTTCCATTTCTGTAAGAAGAGCTAAGTAATAACGAGGTTTTTCAGCAGCAATTTCCGAGATAAGTTGACGCACCTTTTCTTCATCAAAACGTCCTTCTGCCCAACAACTCCGAAACAACTTTTTCGCCATACGGCGTGTTTCTTTACGAACTTTCATAGATTATTAAATCTTTCTTCCAATTAAACAACAAAAATAAACTACGTTGTATCGTATCCTTAAGATTTAACCCTTTTCGAATCTCCCATCCACCTGAATCAGCTGCTCCATCCATGGAATTTAGTGGATTTAATCCGGAAGGATTGTTTTTGTTTCTTGACTCTCTTTGAGAATCATTACATGCCTCTTTTCTACATAACCACGCGCAAGTCGCGTCTCTAACTCGTTTTTTGTAGGGTGTCCTCGGTGAAAAATCCGCAAAGGATATCCCTGATGGTTGGCGAGGACGAACATCGGATGTGGGTGGCCCGGGTGTTGAGACGTCGGGAGATAAAAACAACGCACGCACGCTTAGTCCGGCCGAGTTTAAGACCACCTTTCGCAAAGCGAATCTTAAAATTTTGGCCACCTGAATCGTGGAGGCTGGGAAGTCAACCGTTGTCATGGTGCTTTTATCTACCCTGTTATAGTTGGCATCTCGACTGCTCATGGTTGCCACATTTTCTAATTAAAATTTGTGTCATTCCATTTACCATCTGTATCTGGCCATGGCAGAAACGGTAAGAAATAGCCATAAACATATAAAGAATGGTGCTAGAGATAAGAAAAAAACAAGCAATGCACGTTTGATATCTACTTGATCTACAGGACGCTGCAGCACGCGCCAGATAATCCCCATTCCGAGTAATGGAGGCCAAATAAGAAAAAAGAAAAATACGCATGAGAGCAAATAAGCAAACGGGCGAAGAAGAGAACCTATCCCTAGCGAATCTGGTAGGTGTGATTGATGTTGCATATGTATTGCTGACCAAACCAAAGCAATTAAAAGTCCAATAGCTATGGTGATTTTTAACATTGATTTATAGAGGCATGATTTTATTTATCAAATCCATATAATAATTAAGGAGCACGAACTTCTTCCGTATCTTTTAAACCTTTTAATAAATTCTTCTTCGGGTCAAATTCTACATTTTGTGTTCCATCTGGATTAAGATAATAGGTAAAATGCATGAAATCACCGTAAATCTTACCATACCATGTTTTCTTTACATTCCCTTTATCATCTAACTCTGTCCGTATACGGAAAAAATAATTGCGTTTCTCATCTATATTTGATTCTTCTCCTTTCCCAGGCCTTCGTGAACGAGTCTGTACCCACCTCGGTAAATATCCGCTTTCTGGAGCCGTGTGAGGACAACCAGTCGTCTCATCTCTTAACGCGTTATCAAGTGCATATGTACAATTATCTACCGTCACTAACACCGGCTTCGATGGAGTCGCAGGAATCGTTACCGTTGTCACTAACCCAGCACCAACTACCGGCCCAACAACTTCGCAATCAGGCCCATAATCAAACCGACTGTTAAGATTCACCGGTGTACTATCCGCATTCTGCGGCTGACACCCAGCTTCATATTCCTGTAAATTTGTAAACCCATCCCCATCTGGATCTAAAGAAGCATCTGCTGAACTATTAGGATTCAATCCATAAGCCGTTTCCCATCCATCCACCATCCCATCTCCATCACTATCTGCATTATTAGGGTCTGTAGCATAAACATGAACCTCCATCCCATCTCCTACTCCATCCCCATCCGTATCCCATTTCTTCGGATCTGTTCCATATATG